>NZ_CAKASO010000024.1:0-60383 GCF_916862475.1 Nocardioides sp. Leaf374 | reverse complement strand
CGCCGGCGACCACGCCCCGACCGGGCACGGCACCGGCGCCCGACACCGCCCCCGCGCCCGGCGCCGTGCCGACCCCCGGAGCTCCGCTCTGCGAGGTCCCGGGCACGTCGGGCCCGTCCACCGAGCCCGGCGCGCCCGACGGGGACCCGCGGGCTGTCCCGACGCCCCGTGGCGGCCAGCACCCGACGCCGCCTGCTCCCCCGGCCCCGCCGGCCCCGCCGCACGACGAGCAGCCCGGCGCCGACGCTCCCGCTCCGCCCACCCGGCCCACCCCGCCGGCCGCCCCCGAGGCCAGCGACCGGATCGACCCGGGTGGCCGGCCCAGCTGACGACAGCAGCAGCGGGGCTCCGCGCTCCGGTCGTCAGGCGACGCAGAAGGCCCCGGCCCGCATCAGCGGGCCGGGGCCTTCTCTCTGCTCCCCCGGTTGGACTCGAACCAACAACCCTCCGATTAACAGTCGAATGCTCTGCCAGTTGAGCTACAGGGGATCGGTGCAGCGCGCACACATTAGCAAGCGTGGTCGGCGAGGTGAAATCGGCCTCCCCCGACCCGGCGGACCGTGCGGAGCGGCCCGCTCAGCCCAGCCCGACGGCGTCGCGCGCCGAGGCCAGCGCCTCGGCCGCCGCGGCCTGCACGACGGGATCGGTGGGGTCCACGCCCTCGTCGTACTGGAAGACCCAGGTGACCTCGGAGCCGCCACCGGGAGCACGACGGGCCACGACCCGCACCCCGCGACGACCGGCGAGGGGCACGTGGCGCTGCAGCAGCACGCTCGCGGTGACCCGCTCGCGCACCAGCTCCAGCAGACGGGCGCCGTCGTCGAGGCGGAAGCGGTGCACGACGCGCGCGCCGGTGCGACCCGCGTCGTCGGCCTCGGTCACGGCCAGCGTGGAGGTCTCGGCGTCCCAGTCGGCCGCGTCCACCCGCTCCCAGCGCAGCCGGGCGGAGCGGGAGCCGTCGACGGAGACGTAGAGCGCGTCGCGGGTGCCACCGACGTCGCGGCCGTCGTCGGTGCGGGCCCAGGCCAACAGCCGCTCGCCGCGGCCCACCTGGAGGTCGGGCCGGGGACCGTCGGCGCGGGTGCGCCACCACGGGCGGAACGCTCCGCGCAGCGCCCCGGCGAGGCTCACGCGCCCATCACCCGGTCGCGCAGGGCCCGACGGTGCTGCTCGAGGGCGGCCAGCTCGCCGAACATCCGGTTGTAGGCCTCGACGTCCTCCACCGGGTTGGTGCGCTGCAGCCGCGACTTGACCTCGGCGATGCGGCGCATCGTCGTGAGCTCGAGGAGGCGGAAGACGTGGTGGCCGACGTAGGCCGCGTCGGGCTCCTTCTCGGTGAGCAGCGGCTCGACGCCGAGCGCGGAGACCGCCGAGGAGACCTCCGGGTCGCTCGCCGCGTCGCGCAGCCGGGCGGCCCAGGCCGGGTCGCCGGCGCCCGTGGCGGTGCCGCCGGCCTTCTCCACCAGCTCCCACACCGCGCGGTAGGTCGGGTGGGTGAAGTCGTTGGCGCCGATGTCGGCGGTGGTGCGGCCGATCGCCATGGGGTGCTGCACGACGAGCTTGAGCGTCTCGCGCTCCAGGGTGAAGCGGGGGTCGCGCAGGTCGGGCACCTGGCGCCGGGGCGCCGCGGGGGCGCTGTCGGCGGCGGCCGGGGACCGGTCGGCCCGGCGGTCCTGCCCCCGCCCGCCCGCTGCCGGGGCGGGACGGTTGGCGGCGCGGCGCACCTCGGCGCGCGCCTCGTCGGGGTCGACGCCGATCATCTGCGACAGCTCGCGGGCGAAGGCGTCGACCTTCGACTTGTCGCGCACGCTCGAGACCAGCCGGGCACCCTCGCGCAGGGCGTCGATGCGGCCGTCGGCGCGGTCGAGGTCGTACTTGCCGACCACGTTGCTCAGCACGAAGCGGTAGAGCGGCACCCGTCGCGCGACCAGCTCGCGCACGGCGGCGTCGCCGTCGGCGACCCGCAGGTCGCACGGGTCCTTGCCCGAGGGCTCGACCGCGACGTAGGTCTGCGAGACGAAGTTCTGGTCGCCGGAGAAGGCCCGCAGGGCGGCCTTCTGCCCGGCCGCGTCGCCGTCGAAGGTGAAGATCACCTCGCCGCGGAACTCCTCGTGGTCGTCGAGGAAGCGCCGCAGGATCCGCGAGTGGTCCTCGCCGAAGGCGGTGCCGCAGGTCGCCACCGCCGTGCCGACCCCGGCCAGGTGGCAGGCCATGACGTCGGTGTAGCCCTCGACGATCACCGCCTGGGAGGACCGCGCGATCTCGCGACGGGCCAGGTCGATGCCGTAGAGCACCTGGCTCTTCTTGTAGATCGGGGTCTCGGAGGTGTTGAGGTACTTGGCGTCGATGCGGTCGTCGTCGAGGATGCGCCGCGCGCCGAAGCCGATGGTGTCGCCGCTGGCGTCGCGGATCGGCCACATCAGCCGGCCCCGGAAGCGGTCGTAGGCCGACCGGCCCACGGCCACCAGGCCGCCGGTGACCAGCTCCTCCTGGCTGAAGGCCTTGGCGCGCAGGTGCTTGAAGAGGTCGTCGCCCCCCCGCGGCGAGAAGCCGATGCCGAACTGCTCGGCGGCGGCCTGGTCGAAGCCGCGCTCGTCGAGGAACTGACGGGCGACCAGCGCCTCGGGGGTGGCCAGCTGCTCGGCGTAGAACTCCTGCGCCTCGCGGTGGGCCTCCACCAGGCGGGTGCGGGACGGGCCACGAGGACGGTTGTCGCGCTCGTCGCCCTCCTCGCGCCGCAGCTGCACGCCGTACTTGTCGGCCAGCCGCTCGACGGCCTCCCCGAAGCCCAGGCCGTCGATCTTCATCACGAACGTGATGACGTCGCCGCCCTCCTGGCAGCCGAAGCAGTGGAAGAAGTTGCGCGCCGGGGTGACGTGGAAGGAGGGCGACTTCTCGTCGTGGAAGGGGCACAGGCCCTTCTGCGAGCCGCCGCCGGCGTTGCGCAGCGTGACGTACTGCGACACGACGTCGTCGATCCGGGCCTTCTCACGCACCTCGGCGATGCTGTCGTCTCGGATCCGGCCCACCACGGGTCGATCCTACGGCCGGGTCAGTACTCCCCCGACATCACGTTCACCAGCTCCTCGCCGGCGGCGAAGCGCTGCAGCTGCTCGCGCACCAGGCGGTGGGCCCGGGGCCACATCGCGCTGCTCGCCCCACCGACGTGCGGGGTCATCAGCAGGCCCGGGGTCTCCCACAGCGGGCTGTCGGGGGGCACCGGCTCGTCCTCGAAGACGTCGCTGGCCGCGCGCAGCCGCCCCGAGGCCAGCTCGGCGAGCAGCGCGTCGGTGTCGACCACCGCGCCCCGCGCGACGTTGACCAGCAGCGCGCCGTCCTTCATGCGGGCCAGGAGGTCGGCGTCGACCAGGCCGCGGGTCTCCTCGGTCAGCGGCACGACGAGGACCACGACGTCGACGTCGGGCACGAGGTCGGGCAGCTCCTCGAAGCCGTGGACGTGGCCCTCGGGCTCCTCGCGCGCCGCGCGGGCCACCCGCACCACCTCGCACTCGAAGGGCAGGAGGCGGGCCTCGATGGCCCGGCCGATGGCGCCGTGACCCACCAGCAGCACCCGCTTGTCGGCCAGCGACGGGCGCCAGCCGGCCGCCCACTCGCGCCGCTCCTGGGCGCGCACGAAGTCGGGCACTCCGCGCAGCGAGGCCAGCGTGAGGGTCAGCGCGAGCTCGGCGGTCGAGGTGTCGTGGATCCCGCGCCCGTTGCACAGCGTGACCCCGTCGGGCACGCGGCCGCGCACGGCGTCGACCCCGGCGGTGAGCAGCTGCACGACCTCGAGGGAGGACATGCGCTCCATGACCTCCACGATGCCCGAGCCCAGCTGGTAGGGCGGCACGTAGAACCGCGCGTCACCGACGCTGTCGGGCACCTCGCGGGTCGGGTCGACCCGCTCGTAGCGCAGCCCGGCCGGGGCCTCGCCCAGCTCGGAGACGTCGAAGGGCAGCCAGACGAGGGGTTCGCTCACGGCACCGACCCTAGCCACGACCCAGGAGCCGGCGGTGCCAGCCCACGGCGCTGGCGTCGGTGAGCGAGGCGACCTGGTCGACGACCACCCGCAGCCGGGCCGCGTCGTCGGGCGCCGCCGCCCAGTCGTCGGCGAAGGCCCGCTCGAGGGCGTCGGGACCGCGGTGGGCCACCAGCGCCACCAGCTCGGCCATCACCTCGCGCTGGCGCGCCATGACGGCCAGCCGGTCCTCGGTCTGCATCACGTAGTGCGCGGCCACGCCCTTGAGCACCGCGATCTCCAGCAGCGTCCGCCCGGGCAGCACCAAGTCGCCGCCGTGCCGCACGAGGGCGCCCGGCCCGGAGGCGAAGGTCGCCGCCTGCACCGCGCCGCAGAAACGGCCGATCAGGTCGCTGGTGAGGTTCTTCAGCGCCGCCAGCGACCTCCGGCTCGCGTCGTACGGCGCGCTGGGCCAGCTCGCCTGCGCGACCAGCCCCGCGAGCACGTCGTCGAGCTCGTCGTCGTCGGCCTCGGGGAGGTACCACTCGCGCACCGTCTGCCACACGGCCGCGGTGTCGAGCGCGGTGAGCTCGATGTGGCCGACCACGATGCCGTCCTCCACGTCGTGCACGCTGTAGGCGACGTCGTCGGCGAGGTCCATCACCTGCGCCTCCACGCAGCGGCGCGGACCGTCGACACCGGCGCGCAGCCAGGCGAAGACCGGCGCGTCGTCGGCGTAGACCCCGAACTTCGGGTCGGCGGCTCCCCCCGGCCCCGCCCCGCGCGCCCAGGGGTACTTGGTGCAGGCGTCGAGCGTGGCCCGGGTGAGGTTGAGCCCCACCGAGCGCCCCTCGGCGTCGGCCGACTTCGCCTCCAGCCGGGTCAGCAGCCGCAGGGTCTGGGCGTTGCCCTCGAAGCCGCCGCAGTCGGCGGCGAGGTCGGCCAGCACCCGCTCGCCGTTGTGGCCGAAGGGCGGGTGGCCCAGGTCGTGGGCCAGCGCCGCGGTCTCGGCGATGTCGGGGTGGCAGCCCAGGGCGCGCGAGAGGTCGCGGGCCACCTGGGCCACCTCGAGGGAGTGGGTGAGCCGGTTGCGCACGAAGTCGTCGGTCTCGGGACCCACCACCTGGGTCTTCGCCGCCAGCCGGCGCGACGCCGCGGCGTGGACCACCCGGGCGCGGTCGCGCTCGAAGGGGGTCCGCTCGGGGGCGTCGACCCGCTTCGGCGGCTCGGCCACGACCCGCTCGCGCGCCGACGCGTCGTAGCGCTCGAGCAGGTCGTCGGAGTCGGGGAGCCGGGGCACCGGCCCGACTCTAGCGGCGCTCAGTAGGTCGTGACGTGGACGTGGTCGTAGTGGTTGGCCGTGACCGAGCCACGGTCCTCCATCGCCCGCCACCCCTCGGAGGCGCGGTCGACCGACCAGATCTGCTGGGAGTAGATGATGTAGTTGACGCCCAGCTCCTGGTAGTTGGCCTGGACGAAGTCGCGCACCTGGTAGCCGAGGTCGCCGGACACCATGATGTCGATCGCGATGCCCTGGGCGTGCTCGCCGTCGCTGCGGAAGGTGCCGTAGGTGGTGATCGTCGGGAAGGCCGCGCACACCGCCTCGTGGATCGCGGCGATGTTCGGGCTGACCCCGCTCGGCACCGACGTGCCGTTGGTGCAGGTGGCGGAGCCGACGCTGCGGGCGGAGGCGACGTCGCTGGCCTCCTCGACCACCGGCTTGTCCTCGGAGAGGTAGCCGGCGGTGACCCAGCGGGCCGACCCCTTGACGACGATCTCGACCCGGTCGCCCAGGGCGCGCCCGGTCACGAGGACCTTCTTCCCCTCGTCGAGCACACCGGTCTGGTCGGCCTCGCCGGTGGGACCGGTCCACAGGTTGAGGGGGGCGGTGCTCCACCGGGGCTGGTCGGCGCCGGCCACCGCGGCGCGGACGGCGGCGGGCGTCATCATCCGCTCGGCCGCGGTGGGCTTGGAGAGCGTCAGGCCCCGCTCGACGCGGTAGGCCGCCGTGCGGTCGGCGTCGCGGGACAGACCGCGGCCCTCGGCGAAGGCCTGGAGGGCGGCGACGTCGGTGGGCTGGACCGCCTCGGCGAGGTCGGAGGTGCCGGCCTGCTGCAGCGGCGCCGTGCCGGGGTCGGCGGTGGCGACGCCGAGGGCGACGACCGCGGAGGTGGCGAGGAGGGCGACGGGTCCGGCGACGAGGGCGGCGCGGGGACGCGGACGTCGGGTGGTGCTGCGGGCATTGGCGTCCCGCTTGTGGCGATGATCTGCCACAGCGCTGATCCTTTGCTGTTGCTGGCTCCTGCCGGGCGGTCGCCCGGCATGACGACGCCGTCCTGCGGTCGGCAGGGCGGCGGAGTTGTCGAGTGAAGCACAGGCGGACATCAGGCGACCAACCGTCGCGGGTAAAAACTGACGTGTCACCGGTCACGACGTGCCGACCCCGACCGCCTCGACGCGACGCGGGCGGGCCGCCCGGATCAGCCGCCGGAGCCCGCGTCGGCGTCCTCGGCGACCGCGCACCCGGCCCCGTCGGCGTCGTCGAGCCAGCCCTCCGGCAGCACCACCCGGGCCCGCGGCGAGCCCTGGCGCCCCCGGGGCGTGCCGAGCTCGGCCACCGGGAACGGCGCGTCGGGGTCGAGCTCGGCGAGCAGGCGGTCGAGCCCCACGAGGGTCTCCACCAGGGCCAGCGCCCGCCGCAGGTCGCCACCGGCCGGGAAGCCCTTGAGGTACCACGACACGTGCTTGCGGAACTCCTTGCAGCCGCGCTCCTCGCCCATGTGCTGGCACAGCAGCTCGGCGTGGCGGCGCATGACGTCGCGCACCTCGCCCAGGCGCGGCAGCGTCGCACGGAAGCCCTCCGCCGGCACGTCGCCGGCGAAGGCCGCGGCCAGGTCGCGGAAGAGCCACGGACGGCCCAGGCAGCCCCGCCCCACGACCACGCCGGCGGCGCCGGTGTGCTCGACCATGCGCAGCGCGTCGCCGGCCTCCCAGATGTCGCCGTTGCCGAGCACCGGCAGGTCGACGTGGGCCACGAGCTCGCCGATGGCGTCCCAGTCGGCCTGCCCCGAGTAGGCCTGCGCCACGGTGCGCCCGTGCAGGGCGATCGCGGCGCAGCCGGACTCCTGCGCGATCCGGCCGGCGTCGAGGTAGGTGAGGTGCTCCTCGTCGATGCCCTTGCGGGTCTTCATCGTCACGGGCACGTCGTACGCCGACGCGGCCCGCACCGCCTGCTCGAGGATCCGCGCGAGCAGGCCCCGCTTCCAGGGCAGGGCACCGCCGCCGCCCTTGCGGGTCACCTTCGGCACGGGGCAGCCGAAGTTGAGGTCGATGTGGGCCACGCCGTAGTCGGCGCAGAGGATCTCGGCGGCCCGCCCGACGTAGACCGGGTCGGTGCCGTAGAGCTGCACCGAGCGCGTGGTCTCCAGCTCGTCGAAGACGAGCATGTCGCGGGTGTGCTGGTCGCCCTCGACCAGGCCGCGGCTGGTGATCATCTCGCAGACGTAGAGCCCGGCGCCCTGCTCGGCGCACAGGCGGCGGTAGGCGGCGTTGGTGATGCCGGCCATGGGCGCGAGCACCACCGGGGTGTCGACCCGCAGCGACCCGAGGGTCAGCCCCGGGTGGGGGCGGGTCGGCTGGGCGGTCGTCGTCACCGGTCCATTGTCCGCCGCGCCCGCCGAGCGCCCCAAATCAGCCGTTGCCGCCGCCCGCGCCGCCGTTGCCGCCCTGGCCGCCGCCCGCGCCGCCGCCGCCCTGGCCCCCGTCGCCCTGGCCGCCGCCGTCGGAGCCCTTGCCGACGGTGGTGACGGGCCCCGACCACGTGATCGGGTTGAAGTCCTCGGTGGGCCGGAAGCTCACCGCCTCCAGCGAGCCGCCGTCGGGCACGAGGTAGACCAGGCAGACCTTCTCCTGGTCGCCGTTGCGGAACTTCTTCGGAAGCGGCGTGCTCGGGCAGGGGGTGAAGGTGCTGACGAACGACGAGGACTCGACGAGCACGTCGGCGTCGTCGACGGCGTAGAGCGGCACCCGGCGTCCGCCGAGGTCGCTGTCGCCGACGTTGGCCACGGTGGCCTGCACGAAGTAGGGCGTGGCCGTGCGGACCTGCTTGGTCAGCTCCCAGCCCTGGAAGGACTTCTCGAACGTCGTCCGCTGGACCTTCTCGACGGTGATGTCGAGGACCCCGACGCTCTTCTGGTCGGGCTCGTAGGCCACGACGGCCTCGTCGCCCAGCGAGAGCGCCGAGCCCTGCCCGGTCAGCTCGACGTCGTCGGGCACGGGCAGGTAGGGCTCACCCTCGGCCGGGGCCGAGGCACCCGCCGAGGCGCTGGTGCTGGCGGAGGCGGCGCCGGACGCCTCCGACGGCCCCGCCGCCTCGTCGGTCCCGCTGCACCCGGCGGCGGCCAGGGCGAGCACGGGCAGGACCGCGAGGGCGGCCAGGCGGGGGCGGCGGAGCGGCGGTCGAGCGGTCATCGGGTCATTGTGCACAGCGGGCGGCTCAGCAACCGACGAAACGCTGGGCGAAGTAGGCCGTGATGCCGTCGAGGCTGATGCGCTCCTGCGACATCGAGTCGCGCTCGCGCACGGTGACCGCGCCGTCCTCGAGGGTGTCGAAGTCGACGGTCACGCAGTAGGGCGTGCCGATCTCGTCCTGGCGGCGGTAGCGGCGGCCGATGGCGCCGGAGTCGTCGAAGTCGACGTTCCAGTTGCGGCGAAGCTCCGTGGCCAGGTCCTTGGCCTTGGGCGAGAGGTCGGCGTTGCGGCTCAGCGGCAGCACGGCCACCTTGACCGGCGCCAGGCGCGGGTCGAGGCGCAGCACCGTGCGCTTGTCGACGCCGCCCTTGGTGTTGGGGGCCTCGTCCTCGACGTAGGCGTCGACCAGGAAGGTCATCAGGCTGCGCGAGAGCCCGGCCGCGGGCTCGATGACGTAGGGCGTGTAGCGCTCGCCGGCGGCCTGGTCGAAGTACGACAGGTCCTGGCCCGAGTGCTTGGCGTGGGTGGAGAGGTCGAAGTCGGTGCGGTTGGCGATGCCCTCGAGCTCGCCCCACTCCGAGCCCGCGAAGCGGAAGCGGTACTCGATGTCGACGGTGCGCTTGGAGTAGTGGCTCAGCTTCTCCTGCGCGTGCTCGTAGTGGCGCAGGTTGTCGGGGTCGATGCCCAGGTCGACGTACCACTGCGTGCGGGCGTCGATCCAGTACTGGTGCCACTCCTCGTCCTCGCCGGGCTTGACGAAGAACTCCATCTCCATCTGCTCGAACTCGCGGGTGCGGAAGATGAAGTTGCCGGGGGTGATCTCGTTGCGGAAGCTCTTGCCGATCTGGGCGATGCCGAAGGGCGGCTTCATGCGCTGGCTGGTCACGACGTTGGCGAAGTTGAGGAAGATGCCCTGGGCGGTCTCGGGGCGCAGGTAGTGCAGGCCCGACTCGTCCTCGATCACGCCCAGGTAGGTCTTGAGCAGCCCGGAGAACTGGCGCGGCTCGGTCCAGGCGCCGCGGGTGCCGCAGTTGGGGCAGGCCAGGGTGGCGATGTCGACCGTGTCGGGGTCGTCGATGCCCTTCTTCTCGGCGTACTGCTCCTGGAGGTGGTCGGCGCGGTAGCGCTTGTGGCACGACTGGCACTCGGTCAGCGGGTCGCTGAAGGTGTCGACGTGCCCGCTGGCCTCCCAGGTCTGGCGGGGCAGGATCACGCTGGAGTCGAGGCCGACCATGTCGTCGCGCATCTGCACCATGGACTTCCACCACTGGCGCTTGATGTTGTCCTTGAGCTCCACACCCAGCGGGCCGTAGTCCCACGCCGACCGGGTGCCGCCGTAGATCTCTCCGCAGGGGTAGACGAAACCCCTCCGCTTGGCGAGGGAGACGACGTTGTCGACGGTGGACGGGGGCGGCTTGGCCACGGGTGCTCCTGCTCTCACGGACCGGCTGGCTGCCGGTCCTGGACGAAGCGCTCAGCCTAGCGATCGGGTCCGCTCGACATTGAGGTCGGTCCCGGGCTCGACGACCTCGTAGGCGCTCGGCTCGTCGAGGGCGCGGTAGAGCACCGGCACGGCGTGCAGCTTCACGTCGTACGACGACAGCGCGCGGCGGTAGGCGCCGACGTTCTCCCACCGCGTGGTCAGCACCCACAGGCCGGGGTCGTCGACGTTGCGGCCGATCGTCGCGCCGACGTGGCCGGGTCGCGCCGCGAGGGCGTCGCGGGCGGTCTCGAGCGCGACGCGGAACGAGCCCTGCTCCTCGGGGGCGACGCGGAAGCGGTTGACGACGATCACACCCCGACCCTAGGTCAGCCCTGGCCAGCCCGGGGCCAGCCCGGGGCCAGCCCGGGGCCAGCCCGGGCCCAGCCGGCGATTTTGACAATCGTTCTCAGTGGGTCGAGAATCGTTCTCATGACTTCGCGTGCCACCCGAGCCACCCGCCCCGTCCGACAGCGGCTGCTCTCCCCCGCGGTCGCCGGCGTCGCCGCCCTCGCGCTGAGCTCGTGCGCCGCCTTCTCCGATGACACGGGCACCGCCTCCGACGACGGCGACGTCACGGTCGCCGCAGCCTTCTACCCGCTGCAGTTCGTCGCCCAGCGCGTGGCCGGCGACCGCACCGAGGTCGCCAACCTCACGAAGCCCGGCGGCGAGCCCCACGACCTCGAGCTGAGCGTCGGCCAGACCGCCGAGGTCGCCGGCGCCGACCTGGTCGTCTACGAGGCCGACTTCCAGCCGGCCGTGGACGCCGCCGTCGAGCAGAACGCCGAGGGCGCCACGCTCGACGCCGCCGAGGTGGTCGGTCTCGAGCCCTTCGCCGACGAGCACTCCGAGGAGGAGCACGCGGACGACTCCGACTCCGAGGAGGAGCACGCGGAGGAGGAGCACGACCACGGCGACCTCGACCCCCACTTCTGGCTCGACCCGGCCCGACTGGCCGAGCTCGGCGACGCCGTCGCCGAGCAGCTCGCCGAGATCGACCCCGACGGCGCGGAGACCTACACCGCCAACGCCGCGACCCTGCGCGAGGACCTCGAGACCCTCGACGGCGAGTTGTCCGAGGGCCTGGCCGACTGCGAGCGCTCGACCATCGTGGTGTCCCACGACGCCTTCGGCTACCTCGGCAAGTACGGCATCGAGGTCGAGCCCATCGCCGGGCTCTCCCCCGACGCCGAGCCCACCCCGGCCGACCTGGCCCGCCTGCAGCAGATCATCGACGAGGACGGCATCACCACGGTCTTCTCCGAGCGCCTGGTCTCGCCCGCGCTCAGCGAGTCGCTGGCCCGCGACAAGGGCATCGAGACCGCGGTGCTCGACCCGGTGGAGGGCCTGAGCGACGAGACCGCCGACGAGGACTACCTTTCCCTGATGCGTGAGAACCTCGCGGCCCTCCGGACCGCCAACGGGTGCCGGTGACCCCCGCCGTCCCGGCCGCACCGACGCCAGCGCCCGAGCCCGGGGCCGACCACACGGTCGGCCCCGGGCTCGAGGCCGTGGTGCGACTCCTCGACGGTGCCGTGGCCATCGCCGGTCGCCCGGTGCTGCGCGGCATCGACCTGACGGTGTCGCGCGGCGACTTCGTGGCGCTCATGGGCGCCAACGGCTCGGGCAAGTCCACCCTCGTGCGGGCGCTGACCGGCCTGCGACCGCTGACCACGGGCAGCCTGGAGCTCTTCGGCCACCCGTTGGAGCACTTCGACGAGTGGCGCCGCGTCGGCTTCGTGCCGCAGCGCACCGGCGCCGCCTCGGGCGTGCCGGCGTCGGTGTGGGAGGTGGTGGCCTCCGGGCGGCTCACCCACCGCCGCCTGCTGCGTCCGCTCGGGCGCGCCGACCGCCGCGCCATCGCCGACGCGCTCGAGGTGGTCGGCCTGGCCGACCGGGCGCGTGACGGCGTCTCGCAGCTCTCCGGCGGCCAGCAGCAGCGCGTGCTCATCGCGCGGGCGCTGGCCGGCGAGCCGGAGCTGTTCTTCCTCGACGAGCCCACGGCCGGGGTCGACCTGCCCAACCAGCACGCCCTCGCCGCGTCGCTGGCGCGCCTGAAGGAGCGCGGCGCCACCGTCGTGCTCGTCGCCCACGAGCTGGGCCCGCTGGCCCCCCTGGTCGACCGGGCGGTGGTGATGCGCGACGGGCGCGTCGTCTACGACGGCACCCCCCTGGCCGACCACGAGGTGCACCAGCCCTGGCTGGGCGAGGCCCACTCCCACCACCACGCCACGCACCGCGACCGCGCCCGTCACGACCACGCGCCCCACGTCGCCTCACCGCTCGGGACCCACCCGGAGGAGCACCACCGATGAGCACCCTCGAGCTGTTCTCACTGCCCTTCATGCAGCGAGCCCTCATCGCCGCGGTCTTCGTCGGGCTCGCCGCCCCGGTCGTCGGCACCTACCTGGTGCAGCGGCGCCTGGCCCTCATGGGCGACGGCCTCGGCCACGTCGCCGTCACCGGCGTCGCCCTCGGCCTGCTCACCGGCACGTCCCCGACCTGGACGGCCGTGGTGGTCGCGGTGCTCGGCGCGGTGCTGATCGAGGTGATCCGCGAGCGCGGCCACACCAACGGCGACGTCGCACTCGCGCTGCTCTTCTACGGCGGCCTCGCGGGCGGGGTGCTGCTGACCGGGCTCGGCGGCCAGAGCGCCTCGCGGCTCCAGACCTTCCTCTTCGGCTCGATCACCACGATCTCCGTGGCCGACGTGGTCACGACGATGGTGCTGGCCGCCGTCGTCGTGCTCCTCGGTGTCGGTCTCTCCCCGCAGCTCTTCGCGGTGGCCCAGGACCAGGAGTTCGCCCGCGTGGCGGGCCTCAACGTCCGGGCCTACAACCTGCTGGTGGCGGTGATGGCCGCGGTGAGCGTCACGGTGGCCATGCGCACGGTCGGCCTCTTGCTCGTCTCGGCGCTCATGGTGGTGCCGGTGGCCACCTCCCAGCAGCTCACCCGCTCCTTCCGCACCACCCTGGTCGCGGCCATGGCCCTCGGCACCGTCGCGTCGCTGGGCGGGCTGGTGATCTCGGCGCTGGTGCCGGCCGGCACCTCGGTCTCCCCCGGGCCGACCATCGTGCTGCTCGCCCTGGCCGGCTTCGTGGCCACCTGGCCGGTGGGGGTGTGGCTGCGCCACCGCGAGCAGCTGCGGGCGCCCTTCCCTGTGGACCCCGACGCCCCCGACGGCGCGGTCGCGCCCCTGTGCCCCGAGGTCGTGCCCGGACCCGCCGACCACCGCCACGACGAGGAGCACGCCGACCACGACCACGGGCCCGACTGCGGGCACGTCGCCGTGCCCCACGGCGACCACGTCGACTACGTTCACGACGGACACCGCCACGCGCCGCACGGGAGGCACTATGACGAGCACTGAGTCCCATGACGAGCACTGAGCCGCCGACGACGGACCGCGCCGACCAGCAGACCGCCCAGGAGCCCGCCCAGGAGCCCGCTGCGAGGCCCGCGCTGCGCCCGACCCGCCAGCGTCGTGCCGTGAGCGAGGCGATGGCCTCCTTCGAGGACTTCCGCTCCGCGCAGGAGATCCACGAGCTGCTGCGCAACCGCGGCGAGGCGGTCGGCCTGGCCACCGTCTACCGCACGCTGCAGCGCCTGGCTGACGCCGGCGAGATCGACATGCTGCGCAGCGAGGACGGTGAGGCCATCTACCGCGCCTGCTCGACCACCCACCACCACCACCTGGTGTGTCGCTCCTGCGGACGCACCGTCGAGGTGGAGGGCCCCGCCGTCGAGCGCTGGACCAGCGCGATCGCCGCCGAGCACGGCTACGGCGAGGTCAGCCACACCCTGGAGATCTTCGGCACGTGTCCGGCCTGCCGCTAGACCCCGCGCCCGTCGAGGCGCCGCGCACCCCGCTCCAGGTCGTCGTCATGGGTGTCTCGGCGACGGGGAAGTCGACGGTGGCCCGCGGTCTCGCCGACGAGCTCGGCTGGCCGATGGTGGAGGGCGACGACCTCCACCCCGAGGCCAACATCGCCAAGATGGAGGCCGGTGAGCCCCTGACCGACACCGACCGCGAGCCGTGGCTGGACCGCATCGCCGTGGCCCTGCGCAGCGACGTCGAGGCCGGTCGGCCCGGCGTGGTGACCTGCTCCGCGCTCAAGCGGTCCTACCGCGACCGGCTGCGCGCCGGCGCGCCCAATGTGTTCTTCGTGCACCTCCACACCGACCCGGCGGTGCTGCGGGAGCGGATGGCGCGCCGTGAGCGGCACTTCATGCCCACCTCGCTGCTCGACAGCCAGCTAGAGACCCTGGAGCCGCTCGACGCCGACGAGCAGGGCGCCGTGGTCGACGTCGCCCCGCCGGTCGAGGAGGTCGTGGCCGAGGCCGCCCGTGTGGTGCGGGCGCGGCTGTCGTCGTCGTGAGCCCGCGCTACCCCTCGGTCGGGTTCGGCAGCGCCCCGCCGTACCTGCGGTCGCGCGAGGCGTAGATCTCGATGGCCCGCCACAGGGCGCGGCGGTCGACGTCGGGCCACAGCACGTCGGTGAAGACCATCTCGGCGTAGGCGGCCTGCCAGAGCATGAAGTTGGACAGCCGCTGCTCCCCGGAGGTGCGCCACACCAGGTCGGCGTCGGAGAGCTCGGGCACGTAGAGGTGGCGGGCGAAGGTCTTCTCGGTGATCCGCTCGGGGTCGAGGCGCCCTGCGGCGACCTCGCGGGCGATGGAGCGGGCGGTGTCGGCCAGCTCCGCGCGTCCGCCGTAGTTGACGCACATGGTCAGCGTCAGCACGTCGTTGTCGCGGGTCAGCTCCTCGGCGACCTGCAGCTCCTTGACCACCGAGCGCCACAGCCGCGGGGTGCGACCGGCCCACCGCACGCGCACGCCCAGCTCGTGCATCTCGTCGCGCCGGCGGCGGATCACGTCGCGGTTGAAGCCCATCAGGAACTTCACCTCGTCGGGCGAGCGTGACCAGTTCTCGGTGGAGAAGGCGTAGGCCGACACCGCCTTGACGCCGATCTCGATCGCGCCCTCGACCACGTCGAAGAGCGAGGACTCCCCCGCCTCGTGGCCCCTGGTGCGGGGCAGGCCGCGCTCCTTGGCCCAGCGCCCGTTGCCGTCCATGACCACCGCGACGTGGCGGGGCACCAGCTCGCGGGGCACGGCGGGGGGCCGGGCGCCCGAGGGGTGCGGGGTCGGGGGACGGACGTCGCGCTTCACGCAGCAGACCCTAGGACCCGCGGGCCCGGGCACCGGTCGCGGCTCACCGCTCGACGTGCTCCATCGAGCGCAGCCCGCGCTCGAGGTGCCAGTGCAGGTACGCCGCGACCAGGCCGCTGGCCTCCTTGCGGGTGCGGGCGTCGGCGGCGGCGACGGCCGGCCAGTCACCGGCCAGCAGCGAGCCGAGCAGCTCGAGCGTGGCCGGCGCGGGGCTGGCCGACCCGGGCACCCGGCACGTGGCGCAGAGCACCCCGCCCATCGCGTGGTTGAACCAGCGGTGCGGGCCCTCGACCCCGCAGCGGGCGCAGTGGTGGAAGGACGGGGCGTAGCCGGCCACCGACAGCGAGCGCAGCAGGTAGGAGTCGAGCACCTGCCCGGGCCCCCGGTCGCCCGAGACCATCGCCCGCAGCCCGCCCACGAGCAGCAGGAACTGCTGGAGCGAGGGCTCGCGCTCCTCGGTGGCCAGCCGCTCGGCGGTCTCGAGCATGACGGTGCCGGCGGTGTAGCGCTCGTAGTCCAGCCCCACACCCGCGGCGAAGGGGTCGAGGGTCTCGGCCTGGGTGATCGTGTCGAGGTTGCGCCCCTCGGCGAGCTGGAGGTCGACGTGGGTGAAGGGCTCCAGGCGCGAGCCGAACTTGGAGGTGGTGCGCCGCACGCCCTTCGCCACCGCGCGGACCCGGCCGTGGTGGCGGGTCAGCAGGGTGATGATGCGGTCGGCCTCCCCCAGCTTGTGGGTGCGCAGGACGATCGCCTCGTCGCGGTAGAGGGGCACACCCCCCATTGTGCCCGCCCCGGGGTCGCCCGGCGCTCAGGCGCCCGGACGCGGGCGGGTGCGGCGCGAGGCGCGGGGGCTGCGCCAGCAGGCGGTCGCGAAGTCGGCCGCCGCCCGGTCGAGCCGGGCGGGGGCGACCCGCCACTCCAGGATGCTGCGGGCCCGCACGAAGGTGGCGTGGGGCATCTCCTCGGCCAGCATCGCCGCGTCGGCCGCCGGGTGGATCGGGTCGGCGGGGTGGCCCACCACGAGCGCCGGCGCCTGGATGGCGCGCCGCTGGCGGGAGGAGGGCGCGACGCGGCCGAAGAACAGCCCGTGCACCACGGCGGCGACGCTGTCGGCGCGCTGGTCGAGGGTGTCGAGCACGATCCCGACCCAGAAGGGCACCAGGCCGCGCGGCACGGGGCGGGTCAGTCGCCGGACACCGTTGACGGTGAAGGGCAGGAAGCGGGCGGCGAAGAGCACCGGGGCGAAGGCCAGGATGCCGGCCTCGACGGCGTTGTCGAGCACCGGCATCTCGAGGATCAGGCCGCGCACCCGCTCGGGGGCCTCCACCGCCACCTCGAGCGAGACGTTGGCCCCCAGCGACGTGCCTCCGACGACCGCCTGCGGCGCGCCGAGGTGGTCGAGCAGCGCCACGACCTGCTCGGCGAAGGCGGTCATGGAGTAGGCCAGCGGGTCGGCGGGCCGGTCGGAGCGGCCGTGGCCGAGCAGGTCGACGGTGACGACGTGGAGGCCCTCGGCGGCCAGCGCGCGCGCCAGCGGCTGCTGCATGCGCCGGGGCATGAGCTGGCCGTGGATCAGCACGACCCACGAGTCGCCGCCGCCGTACTCGGTGTACTCGAGGCGGTCGCGGCCCGACTCGCCCTCGAGGAAGAACTGACCGATCCGCTCGGAGACCAACATGGCGCGAATGTACTGCGAGCGGCTCCGGCACCGGGGAGAATGCCCGCCATGAGCGAGCACGGCGGTCGACCCCTGACCCTGAGGGCGTCGGTCCTGCTGCTCGTGGCGACCTACGCCGCAGCCGTCGGGGCGGTCGCGCTGGCCCCCGCCGACCGCCCGGTGGCGGCGTGGTGGCCGGCCGCCGGCATCGCGGTCGTGCTGGTCGCCTGCGCCCGTCCGGGCCGACTGGCCGTGCCGCTGACGGTGGCCGCGCTCGTGGTGGTGACCGCGGCCGCCAACGTGACCGGGGGCCGTCCCCTCGACGTCGCCACCGCCTTCGGCGCCGCCAACGCCGCCGAGGCCCTCGTCGCGGGTCTCGTGCTGCGCCTGGGGCGGGGCCGGGCGGGCGGGACCCCCGGGCTCGCGGGGGCCGACGACTTCGTGCGGCTGGTGCTCGCCGCCCTGGCCGGCGGGGCCACGGTGGCGGCGGGTGCCGCCCTCACGGTGGCCACGCTGGTGCCGGGCGGCTCCCCGGGCGAGGCCGCGGTCTCGGTGCTCGCCGCGCACGCCGCCTCGACCCTCGTGATCGCCCCGATCGCGCTCGCGGCGACGACGCGCCGTCGCCCGCGGGGGCGCAGCGAGGAGCTGGCGGTGCACGTGGCGGCGCTGCTGGTCGCCACGCTGGTCGTCTTCTCCCCCGCCCAGTCGCTGCCGCTGGCCTTCGTGCCCTTCGTGCTGCTGGCCTGGGCCGGCCTGCGCTTCGACCTCCGCACGGCTACCGTGGAGCTGGCCGGCTTCGCGGTGCTGACGACCTACGTCACCGACCTCGGGTGGGGGCCGCTCGGCAACGCCGCCGACGCGGCCGCCCTCGGTGGCCTCGCCGCGGCGACGCTCACCCAGGGCTACCTCGTCTGCGCGGTGCTCATCACCCTGCCCCTGGCCATCGTCGTCGCCCAGCGCGCCGACCTCCTCGAGCGGATCCGCTCCGACGGCCTGCTCTTCCGGCGCAACTTCACCGAGTCGCTGCTCGGCCAGGTGCTGCTGCGCGCCGAGGGCGCCGACCTGGTCGTCGTCGACATCAACGACGCCGCCGCGGCCGTGCTCGGCGCGGGCCGCGAGAGCCTGCTCGGTCGTGACCTGGGCGGGCTGCTGGTCACCCCCCAGTCGTTGCCCGACCTCGTCGTGGGGCTGAGCACCGGACGCATCCGCAGCTGGCAGTCCACCGTGGGGGTGACCGGTCGCGAGGGAGCACGGGTCGACGTCGCCCTGGGGGTGATCGACCGCGAGCTCGACGGGGGGCTGGTCTACTCCGCTCAGCTGCTGGACGTCTCCCGCGAGCACAGCGCCCGACGCCAGCTCGAGGCCGCGCAGAAGCTCACCAGCGCCACCCTCGACACCACCGACGCGCTCATCCTGGTCACCGACCTCAGCGGCCGCGTGGTGCGCGTCAACGCGGCCACCACGCGCGCCACCGGCTACGGCGAGACCGAGCTGCTCGGCCGCCTCGTCGGGGAGACCGGCCTGGCCCCCGGCTCCGGCGACCTCGACGCCCTCTTCGTGTGGCCCAACCGCTCCGGCGCCCCGGTGGTGCGCGAGGGCGAGGCCCTCACCCGCAGCGGCGAGCGACGCCGCATCGTGTGGAGCAGCAACGTCGTGCGCGACGAGCACGGCTTCCCGGCCTTCGGGGTGATGACCGGCATCGACGTCACCACCGAGCGCGCCAGTGCGGGGCTGGTCAGCCACCTCATGCGGGCCCCGATCGGCACCGCCCTGCTCGGCCTGAGCCCCGAGGGCTGCATCGAGGTGGTCAACACCGGCGCCGTGCAGCTGCTGGGCCACCAGCCCCACGAGGTGGTCGGTCGCCGCTTCGTGGACCTGCTCGACCGCGAGCAGCTGCTGGCCCGCACCGGCACCACCGACCTGCGGGCCGCCTTCGCCGCCCTGGTGGCGGAGGCCGGTCACGGGGAGACCCGCGCCCGCGAGTGGACCTTCGTCGGGGGCGACGGCAGCCCCCGGGTGATCTCGGTGACCCTGAGCGCGACCGACCCCTCGCTGTCGACCGGCGTCGGCTACCTCTGCGTGGGGCGCGACGTCACGCAGCAGCGCCGCAGCCAGGACATGCTGGCCGCGGCGCTCGACAAGGAGCGCACGGCCGTCGAGCGGCTGCGCGCCCTCGACGAGGCCAAGACCGAGTTCGTCTCCACGGTGTCGCACGAGCTGCGCACCCCCATCACCAGCATCGTCGGCTTCACCGAGATGCTGCAGGACGGCTCCATCGTCGAGCCGCTGCCCGAGCAGCTGCGCCTCTTCGAGACCATCGCGCGCAACGGCGAGCGCCTCATCGCCCTGTGCAACGACCTGCTCATGCTCAGCGGCCTCGACAGCGACGACGTGACCTGGCGCAGCGAGGAGGTCGACCTGGCCGCCTGCCTGGGCCTGGTCGAGGACTCCGTGCAGCCGCTGCTGGCCGGGCGCGACCTCACGGTCACCTTCGAGACCCCGACGGGCCCGCTGCACGTGCTGGGCGACCGTCCGCAGCTCGAGCGCGTGATGGTCAACCTCGTCAGCAACGCGATGAAGTTCACCGAGGACGGCGGCGTCGTGCGCGCCCGGCTCTCCCAGGAGGGCGACGAGGCGGTGCTCAGCGTCACCGACACCGGTCTCGGGATCCCGCTCGACGAGCAGGAGGACCTCTTCAAGCGCTTCTTCCGCAGCTCCACCGCCCACACCGAGGCGATCCAGGGCACGGGCCTGGGCCTGGCCATCGTGGCCGCGATCGTCGAGGCCCACGGCGGTCGGATCCGGGTGCGGTCGGCCCACCTGGAGGGCGCCACCTTCACCGTGCGGCTGCCGCTGCTGCACAGCGGTGGCCCGAGCCGCCCCGTGGGCGACCCGAGCCACCGGCCCGTGCCGGCCTGACTCAGCCGGCGCGGTTGACGGCGCTCACCACGGCCTGCAGGGAGGCCGTGACGATGTTGGCGTCCACGCCGACGCCCCAGTAGATGCGGTCGCGCACCGAGCACTCGACGTACGCCGCGGCCAGCGAGTCGCCACCGGCGGTCAGCGCGTGCTCGGCGTAGTCGAGGATCCGCACGTCCCAGTCCTGCGGGAGCGCGTTGATGGCGTCGCAGAAGGCCGAGAGCGGGCCGTTGCCGGTGCCGTGCAGCGACTGGGCCTGCCCGTCGACGAAGACGTTCACGTCGAGGGCGTCCTTCTCCCCGGCCGCGGAGCTGGTGTGCACCGCGTCGAGGCGCAGCGGGGCCTCCCGGTCGAGGTACTCCGCGCGGAAGACCGCCCAGATCTCGTCGGGCGTGATCTCGCCGCCCTCGGCGTCGGTGCGCTCCTGGACCACGCGGCTGAACTCGATCTGCGCGCGGCGGGGCAGGTCGAGCTTGTGCTCGGCCTTGAGCACGTAGGCCACCCCGCCCTTGCCGGACTGGCTGTTGACCCGGATCACGGCCTCGTAGGTGCGACCGACGTCCTTGGGGTCGATGGGCAGGTAGGGCGCCTCCCAGCGGATCTCCCCGACGGGGCGGCCCTGCTCGGCGGCCTGGCGGTCGAGGTCCTCCAGGCCCTTCTTGATGGCGTCCTGGTGCGACCCGGAGAAGGCGGTGTAGACGAGGTCGCCGGCGTAGGGGTGGCGCGGGTGCACCGGCAGCTGGGTGCAGTACTCCACCGTGCGGCGCACCTCGTCGATGCCGCCGCCGACGGCGAAGTCGATCTGGGGGTCGATGCCCTGGCTGAAGAGGTTCATCCCCAGGGTCACCAGGCACACGTTGCCGGTGCGCTCGCCGTGGCCGAACAGGCAGCCCTCGACGCGGTCGGCACCGGCCATCAGGGCCAGCTCGGTGGCGGCCACCGCCGTGCCGCGGTCGTTGTGCGGGTGCAGCGAGATGGCGCTGACCTCGCGCCGGGTCAGGCCGCGCGAGAAGTACTCGATCTGGTCGGCGTAGGTGTTGGGCGTCGACATCTCGACGGTCGCCGGCAGGTTGAGGATGATCTCGCGGCCCGGCTCGGGCTGCCACACGTCGGAGACCGCCTCGCACACCGACAGGGCGAAGTCGGTCTCGGACTGGGTGAAGATCTCCGGGGAGTACTGGTAGCCGAACTCCTCGATGGCCCGGCCCAGGTGCTGCTCGGCGTACTTCATCACCAGCTCGGTGCCGCGCACCGCGATGCTGGTGCACTCCTGCGGCGTCACCCCGAACACGACGCGACGGAACAGCGGGGCGGTGGCGTTGTAGAGGTGCACGGTGGCGCGGTCGGCGCCCACCAGCGACTCCACGGTGCGCTCGATGAGGTCCTCCCTGGCCTGGGTCAGCACCGAGATGCGGACGTCGTCGGGGATGCGGTCGCCCTCCACCAACTGGCGCACGAAGTCGAAGTCGGTCTGGCTCGCCGACGGGAAGCCGACCTCGATCTCCTTGTAGCCCATGCGCACCAGCAGGTCGAACATCTCCAGCTTGCGCGCCGGGGTCATCGGGTCGATCAGCGCCTGGTTGCCGTCGCGCAGGTCGGTCGAGAGCCACCGCGGGGCGTGGGTGATCTTGCGGGTGGGCCAGGTGCGGTCGGGCAGGTCGACGGGCTGGAACGCCTCGTAGCGGTGCACCGGCATGCCGCTGGGGCGCTGGGCGTTGTGGGTGTTGCTCAGGTCGATCCGGGTGCTGCTCATGGTCAGGTCCTCGCTGGGTGGGGCCGTGGGCGGCCGGCGCGCACTGGTGCACTCCGCAGCGAGGGGGTCCGGCTCTGGCTCAGACCTCGCTGCGGCAGCGAAGGAGGAGGAGCAGCTGTCGCGTCATGAGGCGACCACCATAGCCCAGCCCCGGGCGGGCCCGCGCCGGCACGGGCGTCGTCCCACCCCTCGGGCCGTTCGTCGACCCGGCCGGCGCCCACGGGCCGGTTCACGAAAATTTCACCCCTCCGGGCGAGGCGTCCCCATGTCACTCGTGTCGTGCTCACGATTAGGTTCCCGTTCCGTGACCGCACCACCTCCTGCTCCGTCCCGCGCGCGACCGCCGCTGCGCGTCGGGGTGCTGGCGGAGTCGGAGCTGGTGGCCGCGGGGCTGGTCGGGATGCTGACGCCCTACCGTCACCGTGTCGTGGTCGACCTCCTGCCCGACGAGGTCCTCGAGGAGCCGAGGGCCCTGGCCGGCGTCGACCTCGTGCTGTGCGACCCCTTCACCCCCGGTCCGGGCCACGAGGCCCGGCTCCTGGCCTGGCTCGCGCACGCCCCCGGGGTCCCGGTGCTCGTCCACACCTGGCAGACCCACGCCTCGGCGGTCGAGCGCGCGCTGGACGCGGGCGCCGACGGCTGGGTCGCCAAGACCGCCCCGGCGGCCGAGCTCGTGGTCGCGGTGGAGGCGGTCCACCGCGGCGAGGCCGTGCCGGCCCAGGCGGGTCCACCGGCCTTCCCGGGCCTGTCGGGCCGCGAGTCGGAGGTGCTCGTCCTCCTGTGCCGGGGGCTGTCCAACAGCGAGATCGCCGAGGCCCTCTTCGTGAGCGTCAACTCGGTGAAGACCTACGTCCGCCAGGTCTACGCCAAGACCGGGGTGAGCCGCCGCACGCAGGCCGTGGCCTGGGCGCACCGCCAGGGCTGGACCGGCTAGCGCCGGGCCTCGCCCGGGCCGGCGGCGATGGCCAGCAGGTCCCTCACCGGCCCCGCCGGCGGTCGCGAGCTGCCCTGCCAGACCGCGGTCAGCACCCGGTGGAGGTCCAGCCCGGTGGTAGCGACCTCGACCACGTCGCCCGCCTCCACGTCGCGGCGCACCGCCCAGCGGCTGAGGAAGGCCGGCGGGCTGCCCGCACGCACGGCGGCCAGCACCGCGGCATTGGTGGTCAGCTCCACCTCCGGCGCCGACGCCACGTGCCCCGCCGCGGCCAGGGCGTCCTCCAGCACGCGGCGGGTGCCGGAGCCCGGCTCGCGGGTGGTCAGCGCCCGCGCCGCGACCCCGGCGGCCGGCAGCGGGGTGCGCCGGCTCGCCCACGGGTCGTCGGGCGCCGCCACCAGCACCAGCTCGTCGGTGCCCACCGGCCGCGTGGCCAGCCCGTGGAGGTCGACCGGCCCCTCCACGAAGCCGAGCCCGGCGCTGCCGTCGCGCACCGCGGCGACCACGGTCTCGGAGTTGGTCGCGTGCAGGCTGACCGCCACCGGCGCGGCCGTCCCGGCCGCGCGCTGCTGGCGCAGCCGCACGAGCCAGCGCGGGAGCAGGAACTCCGCGGTGGTCATGCTGGCGTAGACGTGGAGCTCCCGCGCGCCCTCCGAGCGCAGGGTCCGCAGCGCGAGGTCGAGCTCGTCGGCCCGGTCGAGCAGGTCCTGGCTCCACTCCACGAGCAGGCGACCGTGGGCGGTGAGGGTCGAGCCGCTGGTGGAGCGCTGCACCAGCGAGAGCCCGGTCTGCGTCTCGACCGCCCGCAGCCGCTCCGACGCGCTCTGCTGGGAGATCCCCGCCGCGCGTCCGGCCGCGCCGATGCTGCCCAGCCGGGCCACGTCGACGAGCAGCCGCAGCGCCGGCAGGTCGGGGAGGGAGCTCACGGGCAGCACGCTAGTGCCCGCGGCGCTGCCGCACCCCCGCAGCGCGGTGACCGGCCGCTACGGTCGGCCCATGAGCCGGCTCCTCCTCGTGCACCACGCCCCCACCGCCGTCGTCGCGGAGCTGGCCGACCGGGTCGAGGCCGGGGCCCACGACGAGGAGGTCACCGGCGTCGAGGTGGTCGTGCGCGACGCGCTGTCGGCGGGCCCCGAGGACGTGCTCGCCGCCGACGGCCTCGTGCTCGGCACCCCGGCCAACTTCGGCTACATGTCGGGAGCGCTCAAGCACTTCTTCGACTCCGTCTTCCTGGAGGTCGGCGGCTCGCTGTCCGACGACGGCTCCGCCGCCTCCGGCGCGGGCGCCAGCACGCCCTTCGGGCTGTGGGTGCACGGGCGCTACGACACCACCGGCGCGACCCGGTCGGTGCTCACGATCACCGGGGCGCTGCCGTGGCGGCAGGCGGCCGCTGTGCTGGAGGTGGTCGGCGACGTCGACCGACGGGCCCGCGACGCGGCCTACGAGCTCGGCGCCACGCTGGCCGCCCTGGTGTCGCCCGACGCCTGAGCCACTCCCGCCCCTCGCCGGCGCCCCCACCGGTAGCATCCCGGTGTCCGCCCCACCACCCGGCGTCGCGCCGGGCCGAGACCAGCACCGGAGGAGCGCGTTGCCCCACGCACCGCTGCCCCACGCCTCGCTGGTGCCCCGACGGCGCCCGCGCCCCGGGCCCACCGCCGTGCTGGCCACCCTCGCCCTCACCGCGCTGCTGAGCGCCTGCAGCGGGGGCGCCCAGGCCGACCCCGAGGTCGACCCCGCCCAGGTCGACGCCGTCGAGGCGCCCGAGCTGGGCGCGTGCCGCGTGCTCACCCCCGACGACGTCGCGCAGCCCTCCGACGCCACGCGCACCGTCGACTGCTCCGAGCCGCACACCGCCCAGACCTACGCCGTGGGCCCGCTGCCCGACGAGCTCTCCGACGCCGCCTACGACGACCCGCGCCTGGGTGCCTTCGCCTACGACACCTGCTCGGCCCAGCAGATGGCCTTCCTCGGCGCCGACGAGAGCACCGTCATGCGCACCGTGGTGGCGTGGGCGTGGTTCCGCCCGTCGGAGGCCGCCTGGGACGAGGGCGCGCGGTGGTACCGGTGCGACCTGGTCGGCGGCAGCGAGCAGAGCGAGGAGTACGTCGAGCTCCCCGAGACCGCCGAGGGCCTGCTGACCGGACGCGTCGACGACCGGTGGCTGGTCTGCGCCGACGGCGCGACCGTCGCCGGGTCGCCGCGGGTGCCGTGCAGCGAGCCCCACACCTGGCGCGCCGTCACCACCATCAAGCTCGGCGAGGCCGGCGACCCCTATCCCGGCGACCGGCTCTCCGAGGTCCGCTCCCGCGACTTCTGCTCGGAGTCGGTGGGGGCGTGGCTGGGCTACCCGCCCACCTACGAGTACGGCTACACCTACTTCCACGAGGCCGAGTGGGACGGCGGCAACCGCCGCTCGGTGTGCTGGGCGAGGACCGACCGGTGACCCGCCTGCGCCGCCTGCGCACCCGTCTGGGCGCCCTCGCCCTCGTGCTCCCCCTGCTCGCCGCGTGCAGCGGCGGCTCCGGCGACCCGCAGCCGTCGTCCTCCTCGACACCGTCGGGCTCCGGGTCGGCCTCGGCGAGCCCCACCCCGACCGCTCCCCCGACGGCCGAGCCGGTGGCGCGGCCCGCGGAGGGCGCCTGCTACCGCCTGTCGTACGCCGCGGCCCTGGCGCCGACCGTCGACGCCCGCCCGGTGGACTGCGGGGGCGACACGGCGCGCACCTTCGCCGTCGGCACCGTCGACGCGCTCGCGGGGGGCCACCTGCTGGCCATCGACTCCGACCGGGTCCAGGCCGCCGTGGCGCGCACCTGCCCCGGGCGCCTGGCCGGCTTCCTCGGCGGCACGCAGGCCGACCGCCGGCTGAGCATGCTGCGCGCGGTGTGGTTCACCCCCACGGTGGAGGAGTCCGACGCCGGCGCCGACTGGTACCGCTGCGACGTCATCGCGCTGGCCGCCGACGAGCGGCTCGCCCCTCTCACCGGGGTCCTCGCCGGCGTGCTGGACACCGAGGCCGGTCGCGCGCGCTACGGCGTGTGCGGCACCGCCGAACCGGGCACCGCGGGGTTCTCCCGCGTCGTGTGCTCGCGCCCGCACTCCTGGCGGGCGATCTCGGTGGTCGACCTCGGCACCGGCGCCTACCCGGGGGTCGACGCGGTGCGCACCCGGGGGGAGGCGCCGTGCGAGGACGCCGGGCGCGACGCCGCGGCCGACCCGCTCAGCTTCCGCTGGGGCTACGAGTGGCCCACCGCCGAGCAGTGGGCCGACGGGCAGACCTACGGCCTGTGCTGGGTGCCGGACTGACCGGTCCGACGGACCGGCTCCGCGGCGGTGGGCTCAGAAGCCGAGCCGGCGCAGCTGGCGGGGGTCGCGCTGCCAGTCCTTGGCGATCTTGACGCGCAGGTCGAGGTAGACCGGGGTGCCGAGCAGCGCCTCGATCTGCACGCGGGCGTCGGAGCCGACCTTGCGCAGGCGCGAGCCCTTGTGGCCGATCATGATCCCCTTCTGCGAGTCGCGCTCCACGAAGACCGATGCGTGGATGTCGAGCAGCGGGCGGTCCTCGGGGCGGTCCTCGCGCAGCCCCATCTCCTCGACCACGACGGCGATGGAGTGCGGCAGCTCGTCGCGCACCCCCTCGAGGGCGGCCTCGCGGATCAGCTCGGCCACGATCGCCTCCTCGGGGGCGTCGCTGAGCTCGCCGTCGGGGTAGAGCTGCGGGCCGGTCGGCAGCAGCGCGACGAGCAGGTCCTGGAGCAGCTCGACCTGGTCGCCGGCCTGGGCCGAGACCGGCACGATCTCGGCCCACTCGATGCCGGTCTCGGCGCCGAGCGCGGCGATGTCGAGCAGGTGCTGACCGATCTGCTCGGGCGTGGCGAGGTCGGTCTTGGTGGCGATGGCGACCTTGGTCGTGCGACGCACCTTGGCCATCTCGGCGACGATGAAACGGTCCCCGGGCCCGATCTTCTCGTTGGCGGGGAAGCAGACGGCGACGACGTCGACCTCGGCCAGCGTGGTCTTGACCAGGTCGTTGAGCCGCTCGCCGAGCAGGGTGCGGGGGCGGTGCAGCCCCGGGGTGTCGACCAGCACGAGCTGGGAGTCGGGGCGGTGCACGATGCCACGCACCACCGTGCGGGTGGTCTGGGGCTTGGAGGAGGTGATGACCACCTTCGAGCCCACCAGCGCGTTGGTCAGCGTGGACTTGCCGGCGTTGGGCCGGCCAACGAAGGAGGCGAAGCCGCTGCGGAAGCCGGCGCTCCCGTCGGCGCCGCCGCCCGCGCGGTGGTCGTCGAGGCGCTCGCCGGACGTGCGGCCCGACCTGCTGCCGGGGGTCGTGGGGGTCTCACTCATGTCGCGCCTCGTCGTAGTCGGCCCAGATCTGCTCGTCGGTCTTGCCCGCTGCCTTGCCGGCCCGCCAGATGGGGCCGGGGTCGACCGCGCGCGGCTGACGGGTGGCGCCTCCGCGCCAGTAGCCCATCACGTCGTAGGCCGTGCTGGGCAGCGACCGCTCGCGCATCAGGTGCTTGCGGATCGCCCGCATCTGCGAGGACTCCCCCGCCATCCAGAAGTATCCCTCGTCGGCGGGCCAGTCCAGCTCCTCGACGACCTCGGCCAGCCGGGAGCGGCCCTCGCCGGGCTGCGGCAGCCAGGTCACGTCGAGGCCCTCGGGCAGGTAGCCGGTCGGCACCTCGGGCACCTCGACCCAGATCCGGGTCGGCACCGCGGCCCTCGCGCCGTCGGCCCGGGTGGTCGTCTGGGCGATGCGGGCCATGGCCGGCAGGGCGGTGAGGTCGCCGACCAGCATCAGCCAGGCCGCTCCCGCCGGCATGGCGAAGGAGCCCTTGGGCTCGGTGACCGTGACGGTCTCCCCCACCAGCTCCTCGGCCGGCCGGGCCGCCCACTCGGTGACCAGGCCGACGTCGTGCACGACGACGTCGAGCACGAGCTCGGTGCCGTCCCAGGAGCGCACCGTGTAGTAGCGGCTCTGGAACTGGCCCGGCACCACGAGGCCCACCCACTCGTCGGGCACCCCGGTCGAGACGAACCCGGCCAGACCGGGCCCGCCGAGGACCAGGCGCACGAGGTGGTCGCTGCGCTGCTCGCGACGCAGCACCACGGCGGCGTACTGCTGGGCGCGGGTGCTCACCGGACGAGGTTAGTCACCAGGTGGGCCGCAGCGGCAATCCGTCGGAGCCGTCCTCGCCGGTGCGCACCGCCAGCACCTGGTGCAGCTGGATCTCGTTGCGCTCGAAGCCGAGCCGCGAGCCGGCCATGTAGAGCCCCCACACCCGGGCCGTGCCCTCGCCGACCTCGGCCACGCACTCGTCCCAGTGCTCGACGAGGTTGGCGCACCAGTCGCGCAGGGTCATCGCGTAGTGGCGGCGCAGGTTCTCCTCGTGCACGACCTCCAGCCCCGCGTCCTGGGCGGTGGCGATGATCGTGCCCGACCCGGTGAGCTCGCCGTCGGGGAAGACGTAGCGGTCGATGAACGCCCCGGTCTCGGTGACCGCGTTGTCGTGGCGGGTGATGCAGTGGTTGAGCAGCCGGCCCTCGGGGCGCAGCCGCTCGCGCAGGAAGGAGAAGTACGCCGGGTAGTTGCGCACGCCGACGTGCTCGAGCAGGCCGATCGAGCTGACCGCGTCGAAGTCGGTCTCGAGCACCTCGCGGTAGTCGCTGTGGCGCACCTCGGCGAGGTCGCCCAGGCCGTCGCGGTCGATGGCCTCCTTGGCCCACGACGCCTGCTCGCGCGACAGCGTCACGCCGAGCGCCTTCACGCCGTACTCCCGCGCGGCGTGGCGCACCATGCCTCCCCAGCCGCAGCCCACGTCGAGCAGGCGCTGTCCCGGCTTGAGGTCGAGCTTGCGGCACACGAGGTCGAACTTCTCGGCCTGCGCCTCCTCCAGCGAGGCGTCGGCGTCGGGGTAGACGGCGCAGGTGTAGGCCATCGAGGGGCCCAGCACGTGGCGGTAGAAGGCGTTGGAGACGTCGTAGTGGTGGCTGATGACCTCGGCGTCGCGCGTCAGGGAGTGGCGCAGGCCCTCCACGGCGCGTCGCCAGCGCGGCAGGTGCTCCTGCGGCGGGGGCGGCGGCGGCTTGAGGTGCCCCAGGCCGAGCCCGCGCACGAGGGTCACGAGCTCGCCGGGGGTGGGCTTGCGGAAGCGCAGGTGGTTCTGCAGGAGCCGCATGACGGCGTAGGGGTCGCCGGGGTGCACGCCGTGCACGACCAGGTCGCCGGAGACGTAGGCGCGCGCCATGCCCAGGTCGCCGGGCGCGGTGAGCAGGTACGACAGCCCGCGCGGGGTGCGCAGCTCGAGGCCGAGCTCGGCGTCGGGCGGGCCCGCGACGGAGCCGTCGTAGGCCCGGAACCGCACCGGCATGCCGTCGCGCAGCAGGGTCTCGACCGCCTGGCCGATGGTGAGGGTGGATGTCGTGGAGCCGGTCACTGCCTGCGCACCGCCTTGTCGTAGAGGTGGGTGAGTCTGTCGTCGGGGTCGACGCGGGCCTTGACGGCGGCCAGGTGCGCCCCGTCGTAGAGCCGGTCGAAGGTCTCGCGGTCGTAGAAGGCCTCGGAGTAGAGGGACTTGTGCCCGCCGAGGCGGTGCACCTCGGCCTCGATGGCGCGGTTGGTCGGGCCGTCGTCGGCGTCGTCGCCGACGTGCACGGTGCCCCAGAAGCCGACGTTGACGTAGGTCTCGCCGGGCTCGAGGGGGTAGGTGGGCCAGCGCCCGCCGCCGCTGGTGCCGCGGGAGACCAGCGGGCACAGCCACACCGGGCGCATGCCGACCTCGTCGTCGAACCACGCCAGGAAGTCGGGCAGCCGCTCGACGGGCACCTCGACGTCCTGCACCACCCGCTCGCGGCGCGGTCGGCCCGCGCGGGCGTCGAGGCGGTCGACCAGGCCGAGGCGCTGGTCGAGGCCGACGAGGCGGTGGTAGACGTCGGAGCGACGCCAGCGCCGCGGCCACAGGCGGCGCACGACGGGGCGCTGCACCCCGAAGGCCCCCGAGCACCAGAACCAGTCGGTGTCCCAGCGCCAGAGGTAGTCCTCGGTGGTCAGCACGTCGTGCTCGCGCTGCTGCAGGGAGCGGTAGAAGACCTGCTGGCCGGTGTAGTCCGACGCCGGACCGCCGGGTCGGTCGGTGAAGGTGGCCAGCGTGAGGTAGAGCTCGTCGGGGGAGAACGCGACGCCGTCGAGACCGTCGACCCGCACCCCGTCGTGCTCCCCCGACCCGACCACGGCCGCGATCCCCGCCGCCAGCTCCTTCGCGTCGGCGAAGCGCACGTGGCGCAGGGCCACGAAGGACGGCACCGCGACCAGCGAGATCCGCAGCCGCGTGGCGTAGCCCAGCGAGCCGTAGGAGTTGGGGAAGGTGTCGAAGAGGTCCTCGCCGGGTCCGGTCGTGACGATCTCGCCGGCGCCGGTGAGCACGTCCATCTCCAGCACCGACTCGTGGGGCAGCCCGTGGCGGAAGCTCGTCGACTCCACGCCCAGCCCGGTGACCGCGCCACCGAGGGTGATGGTGCGCAGCTGCGGCACCACCTCGGGCACGAGCCCGTGGGCCAGCGTGGCCGCCACGAGGTCCTCGTAGGTGCACATGCCCTGCACCTCGGCGGTGCGCCGCCCGGGGTCGACCTCGATCACGCCGGTCAGGCCCGACACGTCGAGGCCCGGTGACGTGGTCGCGGTGCGGGGCCGGAACAGGTTGGAGGTGCGCTTGGCCAGCCGCACGGGGGCGTCGGGCGCCAGGTCCGCGTACGACGTCAGCAGGCGGGCGACCGCCTCCTCATGCTGTCTCCAAGCACCGCTCTCAGCCACTCGCCGCACGTTACTCCCGGGTCGTGTCGCCCAGGTGTCGGGTCCGTGTCGCCCCCCGTCGTACGGTGGCGGACGACACGGGGTGCCCGCCGACGCGGGCTGAGAGCAGACCCGTCGAACCTGATCTAGCTCGCACTAGCGAAGGGATGTCGCCGTGGACCAGCCACGCCCGATCCAGCCTGACCCGATCCGGCCGGACCCGATCCGGCCCGACCCCGCCCGGTGGCGCCCCGGCGGCGTCCTGCTGGTCGCCGACACCGGTGCCTGCCGGCCGCGGGGCGTGGTGGCCACGGTGGCCGCCGCCCTCGACGGCGGGGTGGGCTGGGTGCAGCTGCGCGCCAAGACCGAGCCTGACGGCCAGGTGCTCGAGCTGCTGGGCGAGGTGGCCGAGCTGTGCCGCGACCGGGCGCGCCTGGTGGTCGACGACCGCGTCGACGTGCTGCTCGCCGCGCGGGCCCGCGGCCTAGCGGTCGACGGCGTGCACGTGGGCCGGCGCGACCTGCCCGTCGACCTCGTACGCCGCCTCGTCGGCCCCGACGCGCTGGTCGGGCTGACCACCCCCACCCCGGCGCTGGCCGCCCGCGCGGGCGACCTGCCACCCGGCACGGTCGACTACCTCGGGGTCGGCGCCTACCGCGCGAGCACCACCAAGGCCGACCACCCGCCGGTGACCGGCGCGACCGGCCTCGCCGCCGTCGTGGCCGCGGCCGGGCGGCTGCCCTGCGTGGCGATCGGTGGCATCGTCGCGGACGACCTCGCCGCGGTGCGGGGTGCGGGCGCGGCGGGAGCCGCCGTCGTCGCGGCCGTCTGCGCCGCCCCCGACCCGCGCCGCGCCGCCGCGGCCCTCGTCACCGCCTGGGGCGCCCCGTGAGCCGCCCGTGGAGCCACCCGGTGAGCCGCCCGGTGAGCCGCCCCGTCACCACCGCGGGGCGCCGGGCACGACCGGACCTGCGCGCCAGGGACCTGCCCCGCGTGCTCAGCATCGCCGGGAGCGACCCCAGCGGCGGCGCCGGCGTGCAGGCCGACCTCAAGAGCATCGCCGCCCACGGCGGCTACGGCATGGCCGCCCTCAGCGCCCTCACGGCCCAGAACACCCAGGGGGTGCGCGCCGTGCACGTGCCGCCGTCGTCCTTCCTGCGCGCCCAGCTCGACGCCGTCTCCGACGACATCGCCGTCGACGCGGTCAAGGTCGGCATGCTGGCCCGCGCCGACGTGGTCGGCGAGGTCGCGGCGTGGCTCGGGCGGACGGCGCCGCCGCTGGTGGTGCTCGACCCCGTGATGGTCTCCACCAGCGGCCACCGCCTCCTCGACGCCGACGCCGAGGCCGCGGTGCGCGACCTGTGCGCCGGCGCCGACCTGCTGACGCCCAACCTCGCCGAGCTGGCGGTGCTGGTCGACCGGCCCGCGGCACCCGACTGGTCGGGAGCGCTCTCGCAGGCGGCCGAGCTGTCGGCGCGCACCGGCGCGGTCGTGCTGGCCAAGGGAGGACACCTGGCGCGCAGCGCCTCCGACCGCGGCGGGGAGGCCGGCTGTCCCGACGCCCTCGTGGACGCCGCCGCGGCGCCGGTGGTGCCGGGCGGCCTGCTCGAGCTGCCGGGGCGGCGGCTGGCGAGCACCGGCACCCACGGCACGGGCTGCTCGCTGTCGGCGGCGATGGCCACCCTGCTGGCCCGCACCGCCGACTGGGCCGGCTCGGCGCGCACGGCCAAGGCCTGGCTCCGCGGCGCCATCGAGCACGGACCGGAGCTCGAGGTCGGCACGGGCCACGGGCCCGTGCACCACCTGCACGCGTTGTGGGCCGCGGCCCGGTGACCCCGGCCCCCGGCGCGGCTCAGGTGGTGGTGGTGCCCAGCAGGGAGCCGCGGGCGTCGCCGCGGTGGACCACGACCCCGGCCCCGGCCAGGTCGCGCACGGCGGCGAGGTCGGTGTCGGCGACCGCGTCGGCGTCGGTGAGCACGACGACGGCCTCCAGACCCTTCGAGCCCGAGGCCACGGCCATCGCCACGCAGACCCCGACGGCCGACACGGCCAGCGAGGGCAGCGCCACCGTCGCGGCGGCGTAGGTGCGTCCGTCGGAGTCGCGGACCGCCGCGCCCTCCGCGGCCCCGGTGCGGGCCCGGGTGGCGCGCGCCAGGGTCACCAGCTTGCGGTCCTCGGCGGAGGTCTCCTCGGTGCGGGTCTCAGTCATCGTGCTCCTCGTCGTCGTGGGCGGGGTCCTGCGGGGGCACGCGGCTGATCAGCACGGTGCCGATCCGGTTGCGCCGCCCGGTGGTCTGCTCGGCGGTGAAGCGCAGGCCGTGGGCCTCCACCTCGGAGCCGGCGATCGGCACCAGACCGAGGTGCTTGGCCATGAGGCCGCCGACGGAGTCGACGTCCTCCTCCTCGACCCGGTGGCCGAAGAGCTCGTCGAGGTCGTCGACGGGATAGCGGGAGGAGACCCGGAAGACGTCGTCGCCGAGCACCTCCACCTCGACCTCCTCGGCGTCGTACTCGTCGGTGATCTCCCCGACGATCTCCTCGAGGATGTCCTCGATGGTGACGAGCCCGGCGGTGCCGCCGTACTCGTCGACGACCACCGCGACGTGCTGGCGCCGCGCCTGCATCTCGGTGAGGAGCGCATTGGCCGGCTTCGACTCCGGCACCCAGTGCACCGGGCGCATCACCTCGTCGATGCGCTGGGTGAGCGCGACCTCGGGGGCCTCGAAGTCGCGGCGCACGATGTCCTTGAGGTAGGCCATGCCGACGATGTGGTCGACGTTCTCCTCCACCACGGGCACGCGGGAGTAGCCCGAGCGCAGGAAGAGCGAGAGCGCCTGGCGCAGGTCCTTGTGGCGCTCGAGGAAGACCACGTCGCCGCGGGGCACCATGACCTCGCGCACCGTGGTGTCGCCGAGCTCGAAGACGGAGTGGATCATCTTGCGCTCGCTGGTCTCGATCACCGAGGACGCCTCGGCCAGGTCGACGAGCTCGCGCAGCTCGGTCTCGGTGGAGAAGGGCCCCTCGCGGAAGCCCCGCCCCGGCGTGATGGCGTTGCCGACCGCGATCAGCAGTCGCGGCAGCGGGCCGAGGACACCCGTGATGACGGCCAGCGGGCCGGCCGACAGCAGCGCCACCGTCTCGGCGTGCTGGCGTCCCACCGTGCGCGGGGCCACCCCGACGGCGACGAAGGAGACCACCAGCATCACGAGGATCGCCGTGACGACGCTGCGCCACCACGCGCCGTCGTAGGCCTCGTCGATCTGGTCGGCGACCAGCACGATGGCCGAGATCTCGCACAGCAGCCGCAGCAGCAGGGCGGTGTTGAGGTAGCGCGGCGGGTCCTCGAGCAGGACGACGAGCCGGCGCGCGCCGGGGCGCCCCTCGGCGAGCAGCTCCTCGGCCCGGGCGCGGGAGAACGACGCGAGCGCGGCCTCGGCCGCGGAGAAGACGCCGGCGAGGACGACCAGGGCGGCCGCCGTCACCAGCAGCCCGAGATCGCCCGAGGTCACCGCCGGGTCACCGCGAGCGCCAGCCGGCGAGGAGCTCGTCCTGGAGACCGAACATCTCCCGGTGCTCCTCCGGCTCGGCGTGGTCGTAGCCGAGCAGGTGCAGGATGCCGTGGGTCGTCAGCAGCTCCAGCTCGGCCAGCGTGCCGTGCCCGGCCGTCTCGCCCTGCCGCTCCGCGACCACCGGGCACAGCACCAGGTCGCCGAGCACGCCCTCCTCGGGCTCCTCGTCGACCAGTCCCGGACGCAGCTCGTCCATCGGGAAGGCCAGCACGTCGGTGGGGCCCTCCTTCTCCATCCACTGCTCGTTGAGCTGGGCGATGGTGTCCTCGTCGACCGCCTTGATGCACAGCTCGGCGAGGGGGTGCACCCGCATGGCGTCCATGACGTAGCGGCTCAGCGCGGCCAGGTGCGCCACGTCGAGACCCCGGCCGGACTCGTCGAGGACCTCGATGCTCATCCCGCTCACCGCCCGGGGTGGCCCGCGCGGGACCGCTCGGATCGCGCGCTCTCGGTGCGGGCGTCGAACTCGTCGTAGGCCGCGACGATCTTGCCGACCAGCTTGTGGCGCACGACGTCGCTGCTGGTGAGGCGGTTGAAGGAGATGTCGTCGACGCCGTCGAGGATGCCCTCGATGATCCGCAGCCCCGACTTCGTGCCACCCGGCAGGTCGGTCTGGGTGATGTCGCCGGTGACCACGATCTTCGAGCCGAAGCCCAGCCGGGTCAGGAACATCTTCATCTGCTCCGGCGTCGTGTTCTGCGCCTCGTCGAGGATGATGAAGGAGGAGTTGAGGGTGCGACCGCGCATGTAGGCCAGCGGTGCCACCTCGATGGTGCCGGCCGCGAGCAGCTTGGGGATCGACTCGGGGTCCATCATGTCGTGCAGCGCGTCGTAGAGCGGGCGCAGGTAGGGGTCGATCTTCTCGCTCAGCGTGCCCGGCAGGTAGCCCAGGTGCTCGCCGGCCTCGACGGCCGGACGGGTCAGGATGATCCGGGTGACCTCCTTCGACTGCAGCGCCTGCACGGCCTTGGCCATGGCGAGGTAGGTCTTGCCCGTGCCGGCCGGGCCGATGCCGAAGGTGATGGTGTGCTTGTCGATGGAGTCGACGTAGCGCTTCTGGTTCAGCGTCTTGGGCCGGATCGAGCGGCCGCGGTTGCTGAGGATGTTCATGCTCAGCACGTCGGCGGGACGCTCGGTGGTCTCGGCGCGCAGCATGCCGAGCACGCGCTCGACGGTCTCCGCGGTGACGCCCTGGCCGGTGCGGATGATCGTCACCAGCTCGTCGAGCAGGCGCTCGGCCAGCGCGACCTCGCCGGGCTCGCCGAGGAAGGTGATCCGGTTGCCCCGCACGTGGATCTCGGCGTCGAAGGCCCGCTCGATGAGCGCGAGGTGCTCGTCGCCGGCCCCCAGGAGGCTGACCATGTTGATGCTGTTCGGGACGACCACGGTGTGCCGGGTCTGGTGGGCGACGGACGGGCTCTGCGGGGCGTCGAGGTCGCGGGGGGTGCTCTCGGTCATGGATGCCCCGGTCGGGGCGCCTCTCGTGGTCGGCGGTGCGGCCGTTCCATCGTACGGCGCGCCGCCCGACCAGCCCAGCGGGTTCCTCGCTGGGAGCCGCGGGCGCGGCGTACGGTGGGCGCATGGCCGGTCCGGACGCGCACGTCGAGCAGTGGCCCGACGAGGACCCCGACGACCACGACGACGACACCGAGCCGTACTGGTTCCCCGGTCAGCACCTCCCCGGCCACGCCCGCGGCATGGGGCTGACCCACCACACGCAGGAGGGGGCCCTGCTCGACTTCGCGGGCTCGCTCGACCCCAGCAAGCCGCTGCACAAGATCACCGCCTGGGTGATGCTCGTGGTCTTCGGCCTGCCGGTGTTCTTCTACGTGCTGCGCCTCGTGCTCGCCGTCGTGCCCGGCTGACCGAGCGCGTCGCGCCCCGTCGCGACCCCGGGCCACACCGCCGGCCCCGCCGACCGGCTCAGCCGGGCGGCCAGGTCATCGCGCGGCCCGCGAGCAGGTGCAGGTGGGTGTGGAAGACCGTCTGGCCCGCGTCGGCGCCGGTGTTGAAGACCAGGCGGTAGTCGTCGTGGCCCTCGGCCGTGGCCACCGCGGCCGCGGTCGTCACCAGCTCGGCCGAAGCCTGCGGGTCGCCCGCGGCCAGCTCGGCGGCGTTGGCGTGGTGCTCGCGCGGCACGACGAGCACGTGGGTCGGCGCCTGGGGGTTGAGGTCGCGGAAGGCCACCGTGCGCTCGGTGACGTGCACCACCTCGGCCGGCACCTCCCCCGCCACGATCTTGCAGAACAGGCAGTCGGCCACGGGGCCCTCCATCGGTGGGGTGCGTCGGGCCCCGGCGGGACCGCTCGCTCGTGCCGCCGGCGCAACCCCGGGGGCGCCCCGAGCGTCTCACCTGCGCCGACCCCGCACCAGCACCGACCCGACACGCGAGCCCCCCGCCTCCAGCGCTGGACCGGCTCCCACCCCGAGGATGGACCCATGACCGCTTCCCCCTGGACCCGTCTCGCCACCGTCGGTGGCACCCTCGCCCTCGGCGCCTGCGTGCTCGCGGGCTGCGGCGCCGACGACGACACCGCCGGCGACCCGACGGCCTCCGACAGCGCCACCGCCTCCACGACCCCCTCGGAGTCGCCCAGCGGCAGCGAGGAGCCCACCACCTCCCCCAGCGCCAGCGCCCCGACCGCCAGCGCCTCCGAGGAGCCGAGCCAGGACCCCGGCTCGGAGACGGTGCCGACCTACTTCGTAGCCGACGCCCCGCAGGGCCCGCGACTCTTCCGCGAGTTCCACCAGGTCTCCGGCGACCCGCTCCAGGCCGCCGCCGACCTCGTCACCACCGGCGAGGCCACCGACCCCGACTACCGCTCGCTCGTGCCCGCCGGCACGTTCTCCTCCGTCTCCTACGACGGCGACGCCTTCGTGGTCTCCCTCCCCGACGCCTCGTGGGCCGAGCGGGGCGGCCTGTCGGCGCGCGAGGCCCGCCTCGCAGTGCAGCAGGTGGTCTACACGCTGCAGGGGGTGCAGCAGGAGCGGGCGCCGCTGCGCGCGGAGCTCGACGGCGAGCCCTCCACGCTCTTCGGGGTCGACACCTCCGCGGGCGTCAAGCAGGCCCCGCAGCTCTCGGTGCTGGGCCTGGTCAACGTCACGGCGCCCGAGCAGGGCGCGACCCTGTCGGGCACGGTCACGGCCTCGGGCCTGGCCAGCTCCTTCGAGGCGACCGTGCCGTGGGAGGTGCGCGACGCCTCCGGCGAGGTCGTGCTCGACGGGTTCGCCACCGCCGACGGCTTCATGGGCCGGCTCTTCCCGTGGACGACCGAGGTCGACCTGTCCTCGCTGGAGCCCGGCGACTACACCTTCGTCGCGTCGACCGACGACGCCGGCGGCGAGGGCCCCGGCCCCACCGAGGACTCCAAGGACTTCACCGTCGGCTGACCAATCCACCCGCAGCACGACTCCGAAGCACCAGGGCAGACGCTCCGGCCTCGTGGCGTGGGGGCCTTTTCCGGGTCCGGACCGTCTGCGGCGCTCGACCCCGGCCTCACACATCGAGGCCGGGGTCGAGCCGTCTCCGGAGCCCGCGCCGGGACAGAACCGGGGGAAGTCCGCCCAGGGCGGCGGAGACGTCGGGGACGGTACCCCGCCGGCGTCGCGAGTACCCAACTTGACGTCGGCCCCGCGAGGTGGTGGGGCTCAGCCCCAGCGCGGCGTGGCCGCCAGCAGCGCCGCGACGGCGGCGAGCCCCGCGGTCGACGTGCGCAGCACCTCGGCGCCCAGGCGCACCGAGCGGGCGCCGGCCGCGACGAGGGCCGCGACCTCCTCCTCGGTCAGGCCGCCCTCGGGGCCGACGACCACGACGAGGCGACCGGTGGCCGGCACGCTCAGCGCCGACATCGCCTCGGTGGCCTCCTCGTGCAGCACGACGGCCAGGTCGGCGGCCGCCACGAGGGCGCAGACGTCCTCGGTGCGCGCGAGCGGGTCGACCTGCGGGTGCCAGGGCCGGCGCGCCTGCTTGGCGGCCTCGCGGGCCGTGGCCCGCCACCGCGCCAGCGACCGCTCGGCCCGCTCGCCCTTCCACACCGCGACCGACCGCGCGGCGGCCCAGGGCACCACCACCGCCGCGCCGACCTCGGTCAGCACCTCCACGGCCAGCTCGCCCCGGTCGCCCTTGGGCAGGGCCTGCACCACCGTGACCGACGGCTCGGGCTCGGGGTGGTCGGCCACCTCCTCCACGACGGCCTCCAGCGACCGCTTGGCCGTGGCCGTCACGGCGGCCACGACGGTGCGTCCGCGGCCGTCGGTCAGCACCAGGCGCTCACCGACACGCATCCGGCGTACGGCGACGGCGTGGTGGGCCTCGTCGCCCTCGAGCGCGACGGGCGCCCCCACCCGGGCGTGGGCGAGGGTCTCGACGAGGTGCACCGGCAGCGTCACGACCGGCTCAGTGCGGGTTGAAGGCGTCGCGCAGCCGGCCGAAGACCGACTTGGTGCCGGGGCGCACCGACCCCGTGGGGGCCTCCTCGCCCCGCAGCGCGGCGAGCTCGCGCAGCAGCTCCTCCTGCCGCGCGTCGAGGCGACCGGGGGTCTCGACGGCGATGGTGACGACGAGGTCGCCCCGGCCGCCCCGCAGTCCGGGCACGCCGCGGCCGCGCAGCACCTGCTCGGTGCCCGACTGGGTGCCGGGGCGGACCTCGATCTCGAAGCTGGTCTCCAGCTCGGTGGGCTCGTCAGGGTCGGCCACGACGTCGGCCTCCAGGGTCGGCAGCGTGATCGTGGTGCCGAGCGCGGCCGCCGTCATCGGCACCGTGACGGTGCACTGGAGGTCGTTGCCGTGGCGGCGGAAGGTCGGGTGCTCGGCCACGTGGATCTCGACGTAGAGGTCGCCGGCGGGGCCGCCGCCCGGCCCGACCTCGCCCTGCTCGGTCAGCTGCACGCGGGTGCCGGTGTCGACGCCCGCAGGGATCTTGACCGTCAGCGAGCGACGCGAGCGCACCCGGCCGTCGCCGGAGCACTCCCGGCACGGGTCGGGGATGATCGTGCCGAAGCCGCGGCAGGCCGCGCAGGGGCGCAGCGTGCGGATCTCGCCGAGGAACGACCGCTGCACCTGGGCGACCTCGCCCTGGCCCCGGCAGGTCTCGCACGGCACCGGCTGGCTGCCCGGTGCGGCGCCGTCGCCGTGGCAGGTCGAGCACAGCACCGCGGTGTCGACCTTGATCTCGCGGGTGACGCCGAAGGCGGCGTCGGCGAGGTCGACCTCGAGGCGGATCAGCGCGTCCTGCCCCCGACGAACGCGCGGGCGCGGACCACGGCCCTGGCCACCGCCCTGACCGCCGCCTCCGAAGAACGCGTCCATGATGTCGGTGAAGGAAAACCCGGCACCCTGCCCGAAGCCGGCCTGGCCGCCCCCACCGAAGGGGTCTGCGCCGCGGTCGTAGGAGGAGCGCTTCTGCGGGTCGGAGAGCACCTCGTAGGCCATCGAGACCTGCTTGAACTTCTCCTGCGACTCGGGGTCGGGGTTGACGTCGGGGTGCAGCTGGCGCGCCAGTCGGCGGTAGGCCTTCTTGATCGCGTCGCCGTCCGCGTCGCGGGCGACCCCGAGGAGGTCGTACAGGTCCTGGCTCACTGATGGTCCTTCGTCGTCGTCCGGGTGGTGCGTGCTGGTCGTGCGTCGTGCTCTGGCGTGCTGGTCTGGCGTGCTGGTCTGGCGTGCTGGTCTGGCGTGCTGGTCTGGTGGGGCGCGCGGGGGCCCCGGGTGCGGGGCGGGCCCGCGGGCCCGGCCGGCGAGGGCCTGCTCAGGCCTCGTCGAGGATGCGGGAGACGTAGCGGGCGACCGCGCGCACCGCAGCCATCGTGCCCGGGTAGTCCATGCGGGTGGGACCCACGATGCCGAGCGTGGCCAGCGACTCCTCGCGGGGGCCGTAGCCGGTGGAGACGACGCTGGTCGAGGACAGCTCCTCGTAGGGGCCCTCGGCGCCGATGCGCACCGTGACGAGCCCGCCGGTGCCCGACTCCCCCAGCAGCTTGAGCAGCACGACGTGCTCCTCGAGGGCCTCGAGCAGCGGGCGCACGGCGGAGTCGAAGCTGTCGCCGTACCTCGCGAGGTTCGCTGCGCCGCCGACGGCGACGCGGGCGTCGTTGCGGTGGTCGCTCATCGAGTCCACGAGCACCTCGACCACCTGCACGGTGGCTGCGCTCGGGCCCCGGCCGTCGGGGTCGCCGGCCTCGCCGAGGGCGCGCAGGGCCACGAGGGCCTCGGCGATGGTGGCGCCGGTGACGGTGCGCAGCACCAGCGAGCGCAGCTCGGCCAGCTCCTCGTCGGCGAGCTCCCCCTCGAGCTCGACCACGCGCTGCTCGACGCGCCCGGTGCTGAGGATCAGCACGACGAGCAGCCGGTGGGCGCCCAGGGAGACCAGCTCGACGTGGCGCACCGTGGAGCGCGACAGCGTGGGGTACTGCACCACGGCCACCTGACGGGTCAGCTGGGAGAGCAGCCGCACGCTGCGCTGCACCACGTCGTCGAGGTCGACGGCGCCGTCGAGGAAGGTGGAGATGGCCCGGCGCTCGGCGGTGCTCATGGGCTTGACCGTGGTGAGCCGGTCGACGAAGAGCCGGTAGCCCTTGTCGGTCGGCACGCGACCGGCGCTGGTGTGGGGCTGGGTGATGTAGCCCTCGTCCTCCAGCACGGCCATGTCGTTGCGCACGGTGGCCGAGGAGACGCCCAGCCCGTGCCGCTCGACGAGCGCCTTGGAGCCGACCGGCTCGTCGGTGGCGACGTAGTCCTCCACGATGGCTCGCAGCACGGCGAGCCTGCGGTCCTCCTGCATCCCGCCTCCTCCCGCCGGCCCGGCCCGGGGCCTCTGGCACCCGGCCGCGCTCGATTGGCACTCGATTCCGTGGAGTGCCAACTCTACAAGGTCGGGTCCCTCACGGCAGCCCGGGCGTGGACCGCGTCGGGCCGCCGGGCGTCCGCGCTCCGGCGCGTGTGGCGTACCCGACTCGGAGAGCCCCTCCCCCGACGACCCGGGTAGGTTAGGCTGACCTAACTACGACCACCCGTCACGGCGTCCGCCCCAGGACCGCCCGCCGATCGGAGGCAGCATGACCGCCGAGAGCTCGACCCGTCCCCTCCACGACCCCTACCTGGTCGCGGCCGAGGCGCGCGCGGTCCTGTCGTGCGCCACCGACGCCGGGCTGGTCGTCGAGGGCGCCCCCGACGTGCTGCGCGACGACACCCTGGGCATGGCCGAGCGCGACGGCGTGCCGACCCTCACCTGCTCCCCCGCCGGCGACCTCGCCCTGGCCGCCGCCCGTGGCGCCGGGGCCGTGCTCACCGTCGACAGCGCCCTCGCCGGCCCCGCCGGCGCCCGCCCTCCCTCGGTGACGGTCTCGGGCCGCCTCTCCCTGGCCGGCCTGGAGGCCTGCCCCTGCTGCGAGTACGAGCGGCAGGTCGTGCGCCTGGTGCCCGAGCAGGTCGCCCTCCAGCTCACCGGCCCCGACGGTGTCGGCACCTCGCTGACCGTGCCGGTCGAGGAGTACGCCGCGCCCGCCCACGCGCTCAACCGCGGCTACCTGCAGCGCTGCGTGGAGCACGCGGGCCGCTGCCACCCCGAGGAGCTGCGCGCCTCGGTCGCCCTGGCCGCCGGCGTGCCCGTCGAGCGCCTCATCGCCGCCGAGCTAGCCGACCTCACCGCCGGCGGGGTCGACGTGCGCTGGATCGACGACGCCGGCGCCCACGTCACCCGCCTGGTCTTCCCCCGCGCCGCGCGCACGCCCGCGGAGCTGGCCGCGATGCTGCGGCGCGAGCTCGGCGCCGGCATCTGCTGACCCCGCCGACCCTCGCGCGGTCGGGGTCGCCCGGTCGGAGCGGACCGCCGGGGTCCTGAGCCGCCGAACCAGCGCCATTGCGCAGCGCGCACGCCTCGGGGCTCGCCGGTCTGCGTGATCGGAGACCACCCCGACGGCCCCAGCCTGCTCAACCAGCGCAATTGCGGAGGGGGCAGGGCGCAGGGCTCACCGGTCTGCGTGATCCGCGACCACCCCGGCGGCCACACCCTGCTGAACCAGCGCAATTGCGCAGCGCGCACCCCTCGAGGCCCACCGGTCTGCGTGATCCGCGACCACCCCGACGGCCCCAGCCTGCTCAACCAGCGCAATTGCGCAGCGCGCACCCCTCGACGCCCACCGGTCTGCGTGATCCGCGACCACCCCGACGGCCCCAGCCTGCTCAACCAGCGCAATTGCGCGGCGCGCTCCGCTCCCCGCACCCCGCACCCCGCACCCCGCGTCCCGCACCCGGCTAGGTTGAGCCGATGGGCTTCGAGGAGATCGCCGACCGCGTCTGGGTCTCGCGGCGCGCGTGGTGCGACGTCAACGTCACGGTGGTCCGCGGTGAGCGCGGCCTGGTGGTGGTCGACACGCACGGGTCGCTGGCCTCGGGCCGCGCGCTGGTCGACGACGTCCGTGCGCTCGGCCGGGGCGAGGTGGTGGCCGTCGTGACCACCCACGACCACTACGACCACGCCTTCGGCACCGGGGCGTTCCTCGAGGCCTGGGGGCCCCTGCCCGTGCACGCCCACGAGACGGCCGCCGCGCTGCTCACCGAGGCCGCCCGGCGCGGCACGGGCGACTACCGGGGCGAGCACGCCGAGGAGGTCCACGCGACCGAGGTGGTCGTGCCCGACCACGTGTTCTCCTCCGCCACGGTGCTGGACCTGGGCGACCGCGCCCTCGAGCTGGTCCACCCCGGCCGCGGTCACACCGCGGGCGACCTCGTGGTGCGGGTGCCCGACGTCGACGTGCTGCTGGCCGGCGACCTCGTCGAGGAGGCGCCGCCCGCCGGTGCCGGGGACGGCGCGGTGCCGGCGTACGGCGCCGACTCGTTCCCGCTGGAGTGGCCCTGGAGCCTCGACGTCGTGCTGTCGCTGACCACCGGTCGCTCGGTGGTCGTGCCCGGCCACGGGTCGCCGGTCGGCCGCGACTTCGTCGAGGTCCAGCGCAACGAGATCGGCCTGGTGGCCACCGAGATCCGCGACCTGGTGGCCCGCGGCGTGCCCGAGGCCGAGGCCCTGGCCACGGGGGCGTGGCCCTACCCGGCCGCGACCCTCACCGACGCGGTCGCCCGCGGATACTCCCAGCTGCCGCGCACCCCGCGCCGGCTCCCCCTCGTCTGACCCGCCCCCCGGCCCCGCCGCGGCACCACGCCGTCACCACCCCGCACCGTCACCACCCCGCCGGGCGGTCGACCGGCCGCCCGCCGGAGCACTAGCGTCGCCCCATGAGCGAGACCCCCGACGAGCCCACGACCGGCATCTCCGACGACCAGCTGCCCGAGGACCTCGTGCCCGGCGACGACAACCCCCTCGCGGAGGGCCTGCCCGCCGGCGAGGACGCCGGCGACCTCCTCCACGACGGCAAGCCGGCCGCAGAGTCCGACGGCGACGACGACGGTGAGGAACCCGACACCCGGCACTGACCGGCGCGCCGGGCCGGCTCGCACCGACGGGCGTCCTAGCCTGCTGCGATGAGTGATCGGTACGGCGGCGACGTGCTCTCCGGCGACTGGCGCGCCCCGAAGCGGGGCCGCGCGGTCGAGGCGCCCGCGGAGCTCGGAGCAGTGGTCGAGGAGGTCACCACCGACTGGGTCGGCGAGATCGTCGCGGTCGACCGGGACCTGCACACGCTGACGCTGGAGGACCGCCGCAGCAGGCGGCGCACCTTCCCCCTGGGCCCCGGCTTCCTGCTGGAGGGGCGCCCCGTCATCCTCGTGGCCCCGGCCCGCCCGGGTGCCCCCGTCGCCCCGACGCGCACCGCGTCGGGCTCGGTGGCCGTGCCGGGGGCGAAGGCCCGCGTCGCGCGGCAGAGCAGGATCTTCGTCGAGGGCCGCCACGACGCGGAGCTGGTGGAGAAGGTCTGGGGCGACGACCTGCGCATCGAGGGGGTCGTCGTGGAGTTCCTCGGCGGCGTCGACGACCTCGCCGACCACCTGGTCGACTTCAGGCCCGGGCCGCAGCGGCGCGTGGGCGTGCTGGTCGACCACCTGGTGCCGGGGTCGAAGGAGAGCCGCATCGCCCAGGGCATCGCGCGCTCGGCGGTGGGCAAGCACGTCCTGATCGTCGGCCACCCCTTCATCGACGTCTGGCAGGCCGTGAAGCCCGACCGCCTGGGGCTGGCGGCCTGGCCGACGATCCCGCGCTCGGTGGAGTGGAAGAAGGGCGTGTGCCAGCACCTCGGCTGGCCGCACCGCGACCAGGCCGACATCGCGCGCGCCTGGAAGCACATCCTGGGCAAGGTGGCCTCCTACGACGACCTGGAGCCGGCCCTGCTCGGTAGGGTCGAGGAGCTGATCGACTTCGTCACGGTCGACTGACCGCGACCGGCACCAGGAGGCCCCATGTCCCAGCCGCCCTTCGGCCAACCGCCCTACGGCCAGCAGCCCTACGGCCAGACCCCCTACGGCCAGACCCCGGGGCCCGACGGCCTGACCCCCGACGAGCGCACCTGGGGCGGTGCGGCGCACTGGTCGGCCCTCGTCGCGGCCTTCGTGGCCCTGTCGTTCCTCGGCCCGCTGCTCGTGCTGCTCCTCAAGGGCGGCACCTCGCCCTACGTGCGGCAGCAGTCGGTCGAGAGCCTCAATTTCCAGCTCTCCATCCTCATCTACGGCGTCGTGTCGCTCGTGCTCGCCCTGGCGCTGGTGGGCTTCCTGCTGCTGCCGGTGGTGGGGCTGGTCTGGCTGGTGTTCACCGTCATCGGCTCGGTGCGCTCGGCGCGCGGCGAGCTCTACCGCTACCCGCTGACCATCCGCATGGTCAGCTGAGCAGGTCGCGCACCACGCCGTCGGCGACGAGGCGCGCCGCGTCCTCGAGCACGACCCGGTCACCCTCGACCCGCACGAGGCCCCGCGAGCGCAGCCCGGGCACGGCGGCGGCGCCGGCGTCGTCGAGGACGTCGAGCGGGAGGCCCTCGCGCAGCCGCAGCTCCAGCAGCACCCGCTCGACGCGACGGTCCTCCGGTGAGAGCACCTCGCGCGCGTGCGCCGGGCTCAGCCCGGCGCCGATCCGCTCGGCGTAGGCGACGGGGTGCTTGACGTTCCACCACCGCACGCCCCCCACGTGGGAGTGGGCGCCCGGACCGACGCCCCACCAGTCGGCCCCGGTCCAGTAGAGCTCGTTGTGGCGGCAGCGGTGGGCTCCGCTGGCCGGCATGCCCCGGGCCCAGTTCGACACCTCGTACCACCCCAGCCCGGCCGCGACCAGCCGCTCGTCGACGAGGGCGTACTTGTCGGCCAGGTCGTCCTCGTCGGGCATCGGCAGCTCGCCCCGGCGCACCCGGCGGGCCAGGGCGGTGCCGTCCTCGACGATGAGCGAGTACGCCGAGACGTGGTCGGGCTCGCAGGCCAGGGCCGCGTCGACCGAGGTGGCCCAGTCCTCCAGGCTCTCCCCGGGGGTGCCGTAGATCAGGTCGAGGCTGACCTGCTCGAAGCCGGCCTCGCGGGCCCACGCGACCGCCGCCGGCACGCGGCGGGGGTCGTGGGTGCGGTCGAGCACCCGCAGCACGTGGCCCACCTGCGACTGCATGCCGAAGGAGACGCGGTTGAGACCCAGCTCGCGCAGCCGAGCCAGGTCGGCGGCGTCGACGCTGTCGGGGTTGGACTCGGTGGTGATCTCGGCGTCGGGGGCCAGCCCGAACTCCTCGGCGACCGCCTCCACCACCGCCCCGAGGTCGTCGGGGTCGAGCAGCGTGGGGGTGCCGCCGCCGAAGAAGACCGTCGACACGGGCAGGTCGACCTCGCCGAGGACCCGTCGCGCCTGCCGGACCTCGGCCACCGCCGCGGCGGCGTACGTCGAGCGCGAGGCCCCCGGGGCGCCCCCGGCGGGGCCGAGCTCCTCGGCGGTGTAGGTGTTGAAGTCGCAGTAGCCGCAGCGCACGGCGCAGAAGGGCACGTGGACGTAGAGGCCGAACGGGCGCCGGCCCAGACCGGCCAGGGCGGCCTCGGGCAGGGACCCGTCGGCGGGGACGGGATCGCCGTCGGGCAGGGCGGAGGGCATCTGGCCATCCTCCCACCCGGGGCCCGGGCGGCTCGGCGGCGGCTCGGACCCGGACGGCTCAGACGGGGACGTTGAGGGTCAGGGTGTAGCCCTCGGCCACCGACCCGGTCGCCTTCGCCAGCTGCAGCGAGTAGCCGTCGGCGAAGACGTTGTCGCTTTCGAGGCTGGTCTGGGCCATGTTCGTGACGCTCTGCTCGTAGCCCTCGGCCTCGGCGTAGACGGCGTCGGCGACGTCCTGGGGGATGGCCAGCTGGCTGGTGCGCAGCTTGTTGGAGGCGCTCGTGGCGTCCTCGAGGCTGGGGTAGACCTCGAAGTGCACGTGGGGCCAGCGACCCGAGTAGGCGGCGGGGAAGATGGTGGTGAACTCCACCCAGCCCTTCTCGTCGGTCTCCTGGACCCCGCGCAGGTAGTTCTCCTCCGCGATGGACTCCGAGTACATCGAGTACTCCCCGTCGCGGTCGCAGTGCCACACGTAGACCGCCGCCCCCGACAGCACCTCGGCCTCGTCGCCGGTGAGGTCGTAGACCTTGAGGCGCAGCGTCGTGGGCACCCCCTCGGCCACGCCCGAGGCGGAGCCGAAGCTGCGGGTGATGTCGGAGCGCACGACCCCCGACTCCGTCAGCACGTTGACGCCGTTGGACCCGTCACCGGGGTAGGGACCGGCGGTCTCCTCGGGGATCTCGCCCTCGGCGACCTCCACCTCGGACCCGGTGGGCACCGCGCCGCCGGGCCCGCCCTCCGGCGGGGTGCCGCCCGCGGTGCCGCTCCCGGTGCTGCTCGTCGAGTCGGCGTCGGCGGAGCACGCCGCGAGCGCCGTGGCCGCGCCCACGCCACCCACTGCGGCGAGGAAGCGGCGCCGCCCGAGACGGTTGCGCTCCACGATCCGGGGCAGGTCGTGGCTCAGGCCCAGGTCGTGGTCCTCGAGCTCGCCGTGGTGGTGGTCGTGGGGCTGGTGCGGGGTCATGGCTCTCCTCGGAAGACGGAACGGGTGCCGGCGGTCTCCCGCCGGCACCCATTCGAGTCGTCCTGTCTGTGCGCCCCCTGTGGGGAGCCTGCGCTCAGGAGTAGAAGGAGGCGATCCTCTCGGAGTTGTTGCTCTCCACCACGTTGCGCTTGACCTTCATCGAGGGGGTCAGCTCGCCGGACTCGATGGTCAGGTCGTGGTCGAGCAGGTCCCACTTCTTGATGGTCTCCCAGCGGTTGAGCCGCTCGTTGAGCTGGTCGACGTAGCCCCCGACCATCGCGCGGACCTTCTCCGAGCGCACGATGTCGGTGTAGGAGGCGCCCGACATCCCGTTCTCCTCGGCCCACGTCGCCATCGCGTCGGGGTCGAGGGTGATGAGGGCGACCACGAAGTTGCGCTCGTTGCCGAAGACGAGGAACTGGCTGGCGTAGGGGCACAGCGCCTTGAACTTGGCCTCGATGGCCGAGGGGGCGATGTACTTGCCGCCCGAGGTCTTGAAGAGGTCCTTGATCCGGCCGGTGATGGTGAGGAAGCCCTCGGCGTCGAGGCTGCCCTTGTCGCCCGTGCGCAGCCAGCCGTCCTCGGTGAACGCCTTGGCGGTCTCCTCGGGCAGGTTGTGGTAGCCGGCCATGATGTGGGGGCCGCGGATCTGGATCTCGTCGCCCTCCCCGATGCGGATCTCGCTGCCGGGCATGGCCTTGCCGACGCTGCCGATGCGGTAGTCGTCGGGGTGGTTGACCGCCGCGCCCGCGGAGTTCTCCGTCAGGCCGTAGCCCTCGAGGATGAGGATGCCGGCGGCGTGGAAGAAGTCGGCGATCTCGGAGTTGAGGGCGGCGGAGCCGGAGATGAAGAACTTCACGCGGCCGCCGAAGCGCTCGCGGACCTTGCTGTAGACCAGCTTGTCGAAGAGGCCGTGCTGCACCCGCAGCGCCAGCGGGACCGACTTTCCCTCGCGCTTGAGGCGGTCGACGGTCGTGCCGACCTCGAAGGCCTTGGTGAAGATCTTCTCCTTCGCGCCACCCTCCGCGGCCTGCATGGTGACGATGCGGGCGTGGGCCTTCTCGAAGATGCGGGGGGCCGCACCCATGAAGGTCGGCTTGACGACGCCGAGGTTGTCGACGATGCGGTCGACGCGACCGTCGATGGCGGTGGCGAACCCGCAGGCGAGCTGGGCCGAGAGCAGCACCTTGCCGAAGGAGTGGGCCATCGGCAGCCACAGGAACTGCAGGTCGGTCTCGTCGAGGATCCCCTGCTCCTTGATGAGCGCACCCTGGTAGACCCAGCCGCGGTGCAGCAGGCGCACGCCCTTGGGGCGCCCAGTCGTGCCCGAGGTGTAGATCAGCGTGGCCAGCTGGTCGGCCGGGATCGCCTCGGCGGTGCGCCGGATGACGTCGGGGTGCTCGGCGAGGTAGGCGTCGCCGCGGGCGGCGAGCTGGTCCATGCTGAGCACGCCCTCGCCGTCGGCGGCACCGTCGAAGGTCACGACCGTGCCGAGGGCCGGGAGCTCGCCGCGGTGCTCGGCGATCTTGGCCAGCTGCTCGTCGTCCTCGGCGAAGACCACGCGGCACTCGGCGTCGCTGAGGATGTACGCCGTGTCCTCGCTGTTGGTCGTGGGGTAGACCGTCGTGGTCGCACCGGCCGCGAGCATGATCGCGAGGTCGGCCAGGACCCACTCGTAGCGCGTGCTCGAGGCGATGCCGACGCGCTGCTCGGGCTCGATGCCCAGCGAGAGCAGGCCGGCGGCGAGCCGGGAGACCAGCTCGCCGGTCTGGCGCCAGGTCACCGACTCCCAGGCCTCGCCGACCGGGAAGCGGTAGGCCTCGCTGTCGGGCGAGGTGGCCACCCGGTCGAGGAACAGCAGGGCGACGTTGGGTGTGAGGTGATCGACGAAGCCGGGGTCGATGGTGGCGGGCATTGACGCTCTCCTGCGGTGGACGACGACAGTGCCCGTAACCTACGTCACGTCGTGACCCGTCAGTAACCGGATCCCCCCAGGCGGTCCGTGTCGGGCCAGGCTTTACCCGGGACGCGCGCCCCCGGCGACCCAGCGCTCGGCGGCGAGCCGCGCCTCCGGCACCAGGTCGGGCACCTCCAGCAGTCGGGGCAGCAGCGTCCGGTCGAGGTGCACGGCCCGGAACATCAGCGCGACGGTCACACCGTGCCCGGGCCGGTGGCGCACCCGCACCTCGTCGCCGGCGGCCAGCGCCCCCTCCCCCAGCACCCTGAGGTACGCGCCGGGGCGGGCCCGCTCGGTGAAGCGCCGCAGCCAGGCCTCGGCGGGCAGTCCGCAGTGGTCCATCCAGCCGCTCAGGGTGCGGCACGGGGTGCGGGGCGAGCGCACCTCCAGCACGACCTCCCCCACCTCCCAGCGCTCGCCGATCTCGCAGTCGTCGACGTCGAGCCCGCTCACGGTGAGGTTCTCCCCCAGCTGTCCGTCGGGCAGGTCGTGGCCCAGCTCCGCGGCCCAGTCGTCCAGCGCCTCGCGGGCGTAGGCGTAGACGGCCTTGTCGGGCCCTCCGTGGTGGCGACGGTTCGACACCTCGTCGCCCACCAGGCCCGCCGCCGTCGCCCGCACCGGCCCCCGGACCGGGGACTTGTCGATGGAGGTGCGCCCCGTGGTCGCCCACGACGCCGCACGGGGACGACCCACGTTGACCGACCGCACCACCGCCACGTCGCCATCGTGCCAGCCCGCGGTCCGGCACCCGGCGCCACACCGTGTGACACGTCACGCACCCCGGTGGTTTGGACCGGGCCCACCGGGATAGGTTGAGTGGTGTCATACCGGGGGGTATCAGTTACATGCGTCTTCACATGGACGACGTCGTGCCAGGACTGGCCAGCGTCACACCATTGCTCATCGCCGCCGACCTGCTGGCCGTCACGGGTGCCAGCCTCGTCGTCGCCGACTCCGTCACGCTCGTCACCGTGCTGTGCGCCGCCGTCGGCGGCGCCGTGGTCAGCCGGGGTCTCAGCCTCCAGCGCTCCCGACTCGTGCTGTCGGTCCTGGAGGACCTGCCGGCCCTGAGCCTGACCGCGATCGCCTCCACGCTGCTGCTGCTGGCCACCAGCGGCCTCGACGTGGGCGACGGCGGAGCGGTGCTCGGCCCGGTCGCGGCCTTCGCGGCCACGACGCTCGGCCTGCTGGCGACCCTGCGCGGGGTGGCGTACACGCTCGTGCGGGCCGGGCGCCGGCGCGGTGTGCTCTCGCACCCCGTCGTCATCGTCGGCACCGACGGCGTGGCCCGGCGCCTCGCGGCGGCCCTGCTCGCCGACCGCAGCCTCGGGCTGCACCCCGTGGGGTTCGTCGACGACGACGTCGAGACCGCCCTCGACCTGCCCGTGCCCCTGCTCGGCGCGCTCGGCGACCTGCCCCACGCGATGCGGGCCCTCGACGTCAACGACGTCATCTTCGCCTTCGGCAACGCGCCCGACGAGCGGGCCCTGGCCCTGGTGCGCTACTGCCAGAGCCAGGACCACCAGGTCTTCGTGGTGCCGCGCTTCTACGAGATGATGGGCCTCGACCGCCCCAGCCGCATCGAGGTCGTGCGCGACGTCGCCGTCGTGCGGCTGCGCCGCTGGCGGGTGCGGCCCCACGCCCTGCTCGTCAAGCGGTGCTTCGACGCCACCCTGTCGGCGGCCGCCCTGGCCGCCCTCGCCCCCCTGATGCTCGGCATCGCGCTCGCGGTCCGGCTCGAGACCGGGCCGGGCGTCATCTTCCGCCAGGTGCGCGTGGGCCGCGGCGGTCGCACCTTCGAGCTGATGAAGTTCCGCTCGATGAAGCCCGCCGACCCCTCCGAGAGCGCCACGGCGTGGAACATCGACAACGACCACCGCATCGGCCCGGTCGGCCGGTTCCTGCGCCGCACCGGTCTCGACGAGCTGCCGCAGCTGGTCAACATCCTGCGCGGTGACATGAGCCTGGTCGGCCCGCGCCCCGAGCGGCCCTACTTCGTCGAGCAGTTCTCCCGCGAGACCCGGGGCTACGGCCACCGGCACCGGGTGCCGATGGGCCTGACCGGGTGGGCGCAGGTCAACGACCTGCGGGGCGACACCTCCATCGACGACCGGGTGCGGGCCGACAACTACTACATCGAGAACTGGTCGCTGTGGGGCGACGTCAAGATCGTGGTGCGCACCGCGCGCACCCTCGTGCGACCCCAGCCCGCGGCAACGCCGGCCTCGGCCGGCCCCACGACCGCCGACCGCGTGACGGGCGGCGACCGGGCCGCCGAGGTCACCGTCGACCCGGCCGTCGTACGTCGCATCGACGGCGCGCAGCGTCCGCCCGCCGGGCACCGGGGCTCCGAGGGGACGCCCGAGTCGGTGCGCCGCGGCGCCTGACCCGTCCCCCGGCGGGTCGTCCGGCTCCGCTCAGGCGCGGTTGCGTGACGCCATCAGGCCCAGCGACAGCCGGGCCACGCGCCGGGCGGCCTCGGCGGCGTCGCGCTCGGCGCTGACGTGGTCGTAGCCCGCCCACCCCTCGTCGTCGGCCCGCGCGGGGTCGAGGAGCCGCTCGGCCAGCGCCGCGGCGAGGGCGTCCGGGTCGCCGGGCGGCACGAGGGCCCCCACGCCGTCGACCACGCCCTCGGCGATCCCCGGGACGTCGGTGGCCACGACGCTGCGTCCGCTCGCCATCGCCTCGAGCGGCGCGAGGGCCATGCCCTCGTAGCGCGAGGGCACGGTCACGACGTCGGCCGCCGAGAGCCAGTCGGGCACGTCGACGCGGGCGCCGGCGAAGACGACCCCGCGGAGGCCGCTGGCACGCCGGCGCAGGTCGGCCTCGTCGGGCCCGGCGCCGACGAGCACCAGCTGGGCACCCGGCACGGCCTCGAGGACCGACGTCCAGGCGTCGAGCAGCCCGTCCTGGCCCTTCTGGTGGCTCAGCCGCCCCACGCACACGACCGTCGGGGCCTCGCGCAGGCCCAGGCGCGCCCGCGCCTCGACCCGGTCCTCGGGGCTGGTGGGGCCGAAGCGGCGCAGGTCGACCCCGTTGGGCACCACGGTCACCTCGGCGCGCACGCCCGCCGCCTCGCCCACGAGCCGCTCCCCCTCGCCGACGCACACGACCTGGTCGGTCCACCGCACGGCGAAGCGCTCCCACAGCAGCGCCAGCCGGCTCGACGTGCCGGACCCGGCCTGGAAGGACCAGGCGTGGGGCTGGAAGACGGTGGGCACGCGCCGTCGCACCGCGAGCCGACCGGCCAGGCCGGCCTTCGAGCTGTGCAGGTGCACCAGGTCGGGACCGAGCCTGGTGACCAGCGCGGACAGACGGGCGGTCTCCTCCAGGGTCCCGACGCCGGGCTCGCGGCCGGCACGCCACCACGCCACCTCGGCGCCGGCCTCGCGGGCCGCGTAGCCCAGCCAGCCCTCCGAGGGGCAGGCCACGCTCACCCGCCAGCCCCGGGCCAGCTGCTCGCGCACGTAGCCCAGCAGCACCTCGGCCGTGCCCTCGCTCGTCGGCACGCTGACGTGCAGCACGTGCGGACGGCCCGGCGTGGCCCCGACGGGGGCGGTCGCGGCGCTCAGGGCGCCACCGCCTCGGCGCGGTGCCCGACGAGCACGGTGCCGGCCAGGCGCACGCCGGCGACGACGAACCGGTCGGCGTAGGCGGCCAGGGCCTCGGGACTGATGACGCCCTCCACGACCCCGAGCAGCAGCGAGCCGCCCGCGGACATGACGAGCGCGTCGTCGCGCTCCTCCAGCGAGGGGGCGATGACCACCACGACGTCGAAGGTGCGGGTCAGGGCCTCGGCCAGCGCCCCGAACCTCCGCTCGAGCAGGTCGCCCGGCTCGGCGCCCGCGTCGGAGGCGGGCGCGCGACCGGGAGGCAGCACGCTGAGTCCGTCGACGGGGCCGGGGCTGACCGCGTGCTCCCAGGGCGTGCCGCGCAGCACGTCGTGGAGACCGGGGGTGTCGGGCTCCTCGGGCAGGGGCTCGTCGGCGGGGGTCGCGAGCCGCCCGTCGAGGAGCAGCACCCGGCGCCCGGCCGAGGCCAGGGAGATGGCCAGGTTGGCGCCGAGCCAGGCGTTGACGTCGCCCGTCGTCACCCCCGTGACGACGACCAGGCGCGGCGGGTGCGCCCGGTGCGAGGCCTCCAGCGACAGGCGCAGGCGGCGGAAGACGTCGGCGGCCGGCGTGCCGGTGAACATGGCCTGCAGGGTCGGCGACCGGGGTGGGGCCACGTGGGCGAGCACGGGGGCCCGCAGCGCCGCCTCGACGCCGTGGGCGTCCTTGACCGTGTAGGTCCGGCGGTCGCGGGCCAGGGCCGAGACCACCGCGAGCACCAGGCTCAGCAGGACGCCGACGCCGATGGCGAGCGGGAGGTCGGGGCTGGAGTAGGTCGCCGGCTCGACCGCGGGGTCGACGTCGGTGAACTCGAAGGCCCCGGTGGGGTCGCTCTGCTGCAGCGTGAAGGACGCGGCGTTGGCCAGGCCCGCCGCGTCGCGGGCCGAAGGGTCGGCGACGGTGATCTCGATCAGCTGGGTGCCCTCGACCCAGCGCGCGTCGACCTCGTCGAGCAGCTGCCCCACCGACCGGTCGACCCCGGCGCGCGTGGCGGCCTGACGCAGCACCTCGGGCGTCGTGGCGGTCTCGGCCAAGGTCGCGCGCAGGTCGTCGAGCTCGGCCGGGGCGGGCGCTCCGGGCGCCGGGGCGGCCGACACCGTCGCGGTCGCGGTGTAGGTCTTGGTCGAGGACCACACCCCCACCGCGACGCCGATCGCCGTGACCACCACCACCACGGCCACCAGCAGACGCTGGCGCCACAGAGCGGCCCCCATGTCTCGCAGCTCCATGCCCACGCTCTCCGCGGTCGGTCCTGCCCGACCGTCCTCACCCGTGGCCAGGAGATCTTCCCGGCCCCGCACGCCCCCGAGCGGAGTGCTGCACGGTGGCACCCTGGTGCGGCCACCGCTTGAAATGTCTACCACCCGAGCGCACCACCCAAACCCGTCAGCAGCCTGCGGTAGAGGTCACGGTAGGCCGCGTGCATGGTCGCCGTGGCGAAACGCGCGTCGACGAGCCCGCGGGCCCGCGCCGTGCGCTCCGTGACCGCGCGGCCGCCGGCGAGCACCTCGTGCAGACCGGCCGCCAGCCGGGGCGCGGAGCCCGGCGCCACCCGCGTCACGGCATCGCCCAGGCTGGCCAGGCCGCCCACGTCGCTGGCGACCACGGGCACGCCGACCGCCATGGCCTCGAGCACGGCCATCGGCAGGCCCTCACGGTCGCTGGGGAGCACCAGGACGTCGGCCGCGGCCAGCAGTCGCGCCACGTCGGCGCGCTCGCCGAGCAGGCGCACGCTCGCGGTGAGCCCGGCGTCGGCGACCTGCTGCTCGAGGGCCCGGCGCTGCGGCCCCTCGCCGACCAGCAGCAGGGTACCGAGCGCCTCCCCGTGCCCGGAGGAGCGCTCGGCCCAGGCCTCGACCAGCAGGTCCTGGCGCTTGGGCCCGGCCAACCGGGCCAGGCAGAGCACCACCGGTCCCCCCTCGGGGAGCCCCAGGTCGCGCCGCGCTGCGACCCGGTCGCCGGCGCGGGCCGCCGGAGCCACCCGCACGGCGTTCTCGATGACCGAGAGCCGCTGCGGGTCGAGCCCGGCCGCCACGAGGTCGTCGGCGACGGAGTCGGAGACGGCCACGACGTGGTCGGCGCAGCGGGTCAGCACCCCGACGGCGCGGGGGTAGCTCTGCGGCGGGAGGCCGTGCACGGTGCTCAGCACCGGAGGTCCCCCCGCGGGATAGGTCGCCATCCGGGCGACGAGGGTGGCCCGGACGTTGTGGGCGTGGACCAGGTCGGGGCGCAGGCGCTGGGCGTGCGCCGCGAGGCGTACGACGGAGCGCGTGCGGTCGAGGGCCGTGTCGCGTCGCAGCGGCACGCGCAGCGTCTCGACACCGCCGATCCCGGCGACCTCCCGCTCCCGGAAGCCGCCGCTGCTGGCCAGGCTGACCTGGTGGCCCTCGGCGGCCAGGTGGGCGGCCATCTCCGCGACCAGCGTCTCCGCGCCGCCCGGTCCCATCTCGGCGATCGTGACCAGCACCCTCACGCCGTCACCCGACCGTAGGTCCGCAGCAGTCCCGCGACGCAGTGCGACCGGGTCCACCCGGCCGCCACCCGCTCGCGCGCGGCCGTGCCGAGCCGCCGTCGCAGCCGCGGGTCGTCGCGCAGCCGGCGGAGCGCGCCCCCCAGGGCGTCGGGGTCGTCGACCGGCACCAGGAGGCCCTCGACGCCGTCGCGCACGACCTCCGGCACCCCGCCGACCGCGGTCGCCACCACCGGCAGGCCGTGGGCCATGGCCTGGAGCATCGCGAGCGGCTGGTTCTCGGCGGCGGAGGTCGACACGTAGACGTCGGCCGCAGCCAGCGCGGGGCCGAGGTCGGGCAGCTGCCCGACCACCTCGACGCCGCCCGGGCCGCGCCAGCCGGTCGCCGCCACGCGGCGCAGCAGGAGGTCGCGCTCCGGCCCCTCCCCCGCGATCACCACCGGTCCCAGCCCCGACACCCGCTCGACCGCGTCGAGCAGAGCGCCGGGCCGCTTGGCCGGCACCAGCCGGCCGGCCCACACCAGGGCCGGCGCCCGGGCGGGTCCGGCGGGTCCGACGGGGCCGACGGGCGGTACCTCGACGCCGTTGGGCACGACGTCGAGCAGGTCGGGGTCCACGCCGACGCGGTGCACCAGGAAGTCCGCGACGGCCCGGCTGGGCGTGACCACCCGCGTGCGCGCCCACCGGGCCGACCAGCGGGTCGCCCACCGCTCGCCGGCGACGTAGTAGAGGTCGTCGCGCCGCCGGCGCGGGCCGACGAGGGCGTTGCCCGCCACCTGGTCGCTCAGGCCGTCGGCGACCCCGTGCACGGTGTGGACCACGCCCGCCTGCAGGGCGGGTGCGGCGAGGCGGCCCACCCAGGCCGCCCGCCGGTCGTGGAGGTGGACGACGTCGGGCCGCAGGCCGCGCACGACGCGCGCCAGCGCCAGGGCCCCGGCGGCGTCCCGCTTGGAGGTCACCGCCACCGTGTGCCAGGCAGCCCCCGCCGCCCGCACCGTCTCCGTGCGCGGCGACGCCGGACCCACCACGTGCACGTCGATCCCCTGTCGGGCCATGGCGGCCGCCACCGCGGACACGTGGTCGGCCGGTCCGCCCCCCGGCTGGGTCAGCACGTGCACCACCCGGCCGCGCCACCGGTGCTCGGCGGGCACGTCCGACCTCGTCGGGCGGACCTCGTCGGGGGGCCTCATCGGGCGCGGCGCACGCGCGGTGGTCGCCGCGCGGGTGCGCGGTCGCCGACGGACACCGCGACGGCGAGGGCAGCCAGCAGCCACAGCGGGAGGTAGAACTGCTCGCTGAGGAAGGACGCGGCCACCCCGGTGCCCACCAGGGCGGTGCACACCCCCGCGGCCAGCGGCGAGCGGTCGCGCCGCCAGCGGGCCCAGGCGCCGGCGAAGGCGGTCCCGAGCACCGAGAGCAGGGCCAGCAGGCCGAGGAGACCGAGCTCGGCCGCCACCTCGAGATAGGTGTTGTGGGCGGTGTCGAGGTCGGCCACGGAGGCCCCGGCGTCGCCGGCGTAGTCCTGGTGCTCCTCGGCGAAGGACCCGGGGCCGTGACCGAGCAGCGGCGCGTCGAGGGTCATCCGCGCGGCCTGCTGCCACAGCTCGAGGCGCTGGGAGACGTTCTCCTGGGCCACCGCCTGCTTCTGCTCGAAGCTGACCCTCACCAGATCGGCGTTGACCGACGCCGTGAAGGCGACCGCGGTGACCACGACCACCAGCAGGGCGCCGACGGCGCGCCACGGCAGCAGCCGCACCACGACGGCGACGCCCAGCGCGACCAGCAGCCCGAGCACGGCGCCGCGGGAGTAGGTGCCGGCCAGGGCGACCGCGCACACGACCGTGGCGAGGTCCCACGCGCGGGGTCGGCGGCTCTCCGCGCGCGCGGCCAGGCCGAGCGGCACCGCGGCGAGGAGGTAGAAGGCGAAGTCGTTGGGGTCGGCCACCGGACCGCCGACCCGGCGGTCGCCGTCGGCGGAGGGGAAGACCACGAGGGCGCAGAGGGCCGCCAGGGCGCAGGACGCGACGTAGACCTCGGCGAGCACGGTGGGCGCCAGGCGCCCGCGCAGGCAGTCGGCGAGCACGACCAGCACGGCCAGGAAGCCGGCCCACCGACCCAGGGTGGCCACCGCGGCGCCGTCGGAGCCGGTGACCAGGGTCGACAGCAGCAGCACGACGACGAGCACGCCGGCCGACACCAGCACGGGGCTGCGCGGTGCGTGGTGGAAGGGCCGCGCGGCCCGGCGTACGGCCCAGGCGACCACCACCACCACGGCCAGCGTCTTGGTGGCGGCGGGCGAGACGAAGACCAGGTAGTCCTCGAAGACCGACGCCGCCACGACCACCAGGGCGGCGATCTCGATCTGGCCCAGCAGCAGCGTCAGCACGACGACGGCGAGCACGACCAGCCCGGTGAGGCCCGGGGCGAGACCCACCGACACGCCGCCCAGGAGGGCGAGCAGGACCGGTACGACGGTGTGCAGCCACGCCGGCCGGGTCCGCCGCGACGGGTCGTGCCGACGGGGGCGCCCCACCGACAGCAGGGCGCTGGGCGCCTCCCGGAGCATGAGGGTCATCGGGTCCGGCCCTCTCCCAGGAGCGAGCCGACGCGCGCGAGGGCCGCCAGGAGCACGGCTGCCGCCACGACGACCTGCGCCGCGGCGACGGCCACGACCCCGGCGGGAGCGAGCAGGAGCAGCGTCGGCAGCAGGAGCAGCAGGTGGGCCAGCCGCGCGAGCACCGCCTCGCCGGGACGGCCCATGGCGTGCAGCACGGTCAGCGTCACGTGGAGCAGCCCCGCCGCGAGGGCGTAGGCCGCGAGCACCCGGAGCACCGGCACGGCCGGTGCCCAGGCGGGTCCCAGCAGCACCAGGCGGTCGGCCAGCAGGGCCAGCAGCCCGCAGACGGGCAGGAGCAGCGCCAGCGAGAGCCGCGCGAGGTCCGACACCGTGGCCCGCAGCTCCGCGCCGTGCCGGCGGCACAGCACGGGGAAGGCGGCGCTGGAGAGGACCACGGCCACCAGGAGGTAGGGCACCGCCGCCACCCGGAAGGCCAACGAGTAGTGGCCCAGCGCCACGGCGCCGAGCAGGTGGGCGACCACGACGTAGTCGAGGTTGACCTGGACGAGCTCGAGCAGGTGGGCCCCCGACCACGGGAGCCCGAAGCGCAGGAGGCCGCGCACGTCGTCGGCGTGCCACCCCGGGCGCACGGGCGGGTGCACGCACCAGGCCAGCAGCAGCACCGCGACGCCCTGCACCACCTGGCCGGCCACCAGCGCTCCGACGCCCCAGCCCCGCCCGACCAGCCACACCGCCAGCGCGGCCCCCAGCAGGGAGGCCGCGACGTCGGGCAGCACCCGGCGGCCGAAGGCCAGGCGCCGGCGCATCAGCTCGAGGGTGACCATGGCCGCCGCGACCAGCGGCGCCGTCAGCACGAGGCCGCGCACCGGGCCCACGGCGGCGGGCCCCGCCCCCAGCGCGGACACCAGCGCCGGCGCCGAGACCCACACCGCGAGCGTCGCCGCGGCGCCCGAGGCCAGCGCGAGGGAGACCGCGGAGCGGGCGGCCCGGTCGACGTCGCCCTCCCAGCGCACCAGGGCGGCGGAGGCCCCGAGACCGCTGACGAGCGCCACGGCGCTCGACACCAGCGTGGCCAGGGCGACGACCCCGAGGTCGGCCGGCACCAGGGCCGCGGCCAGGGCCAGCAGCACGACGGTCTGCCCGGCCTTCAGGCTCACGGCGTGCGTGGCGAACCACAGCGCCCCCGTGCCCACAGGACGCTCGCGGGGCGGGAGGGCGCGCGTCGGTGCGGCCAGCACGGCACGCGCGACGTCGAACATCATCCCCCCGGACTGCGACCGGGACGTCCTCCCGATCGCCATGATCGTGCTCCGACGCTACCCCGGATGGTGTGTCGCTACACCCGCGAGGGCATCATGGGGGCCGGTCCACGCGTGTCGACGGTGATTCGGGGGAACACATGCGCACCCAGCCGGCCCGCCTCCTGGTGGCGCTCCTGCTGCCCGCTCTGCTGCTGGCCCTCGCCGGCTGCGCCGACCTGCGGGCCCAGGTGGCCGGCGCGGCCGACGCCCCCGCCTCGGGCGCGGCCGAGGCGCCCGACGTGCTGACCACCAGCGAGTGGGCCGTCACCGACGGACTCCTCTCGGTGCTGGTGCGCAACGAGGAGGACCGCACGCTGCGCACCGCCGAGGTCACCCTCGAGGCCTTCGACCGCGACGACGTGTCCCTCGGCACCTGGAGCGCCAGCGCCATGGTCGGGCAGGACGCCTGCTGCACCGTCACCGACCTGGCCCCCGGCGAGATCTACGGGCTCTACTTCCCCGTCGGCGTCGACGTCGGGGAGGTCGCCGCGGTCGACCTCGACTACCGCGACGTCGCCTGGCAGCCCGCCGCGACCGACCAGGACAGCTCCACCGCCTCGGCCACCGGCCTGGCCAGCGACCTCAACGCCAGCCGCACCGTCGTCAACGCCGACCTCACCGTGGGCAGCGCCGACATCCCGCAGGCCCTCGTGCAGGCCATCCTGCGCGGCGTCGACGGTCAGCTGGTGGCGGTCGTCACCGGGGTGTGGACCTGCCTGACGGCCTTCGAGGTGCGCCCGATCGAGATGCAGCTCTTCCAGGGCGTGCCCGAGGGCACCGTGGTCGACTCGATCACGGTGCGACCGCTCGACCCCTCGACCAGCCCCGTCGCACCCACCTGCGGCTAGCCACGCCCGGGAGCCCCGGGTGCAGGAGGCGCCGAGGGCACCGCGTGCGCCGCGGCCGCCCGAGCGGATCAGTGGCCGCGGAAGAGCCAGCCGAGCGGGCGGGCACCCGTGAGGGCCTGGTCGAGGTCGTCCTGCTCGCCGCCCGTGGCACGGGCGCCCGACGCCGTCCGCTGCGACGGACCCGTCGCCGGCTCGGGCGCCACGGTCTCGTCCTCCCCCACGGGCACCGGGCCGGGGGCGGTCTCCGCGCCCGAGGTGGACCCGGGCTCCCCGTCACCGTCGTCGGCCAGGTCGTCGGCCAGGTCGTCGGCAGCGAGGTCGTCGGCAGCGTGGTCGTCGGGACCCACGACCACGACCGACAGCGCGGTGACCTCGGCCCCTGGGCCGGAGGCGCCGTCGGCGCCCTGGGGTGCGTCCGCCGTGTCGGTCGTGTCCGCCGTGTCGGTCGTGTCGGTCGTGTCGGTCAGGTCGGAGCCGACGGCGGCGTCGAGCTCGGCGGCCGCGGTGGTCACCGCGAGCGCCACCGTGCTGGCGCTCGCCAGGGTGGTGGCGAGACCGCGCAGGTCGGAGTCGATCCCGGCGATGAGCCGCTCGGCCTGCTGGCGCACCTGGGCCATCTCGGCGAGGGCCTCGGCCCGGGCCTCGCGGCGGGCCTCGGTGCGCGCGGCCTCGGCCTCGTCGCGCACCCGGACGGCCTCCGCCTCGGCCGCCGCCTTCACCCGGGTGGCCGTCGCCTCCGCCTCCGCCACCGTGCTGCGGGCCCGCTCCGCCGCGGCGTCGCGCTCGCGCTCGGCGTCGGCGCGGGCCTCGGCCACCAGCGTGGTGGCCAGCTCCTGGGCCTCGCGCACGAGGTCGTCGGCCTCGGCCACGGCCGCGTCGCGCACGCGGGCGAAGATGCCCGGCACCAGGAACTCCTTGTAGTCCACGCCCTCGGGGGAGATGGCGCCGCCG
>NZ_CAKASO010000023.1:0-61634 GCF_916862475.1 Nocardioides sp. Leaf374 | reverse complement strand
CGTCGTCGCCCTCGCGCTGGGCGGCTGCGGCGGGACCGACCCCGCCGCCCGGGAGCCGGCCGCGCCGACCGCGCTGCCCGGCGCGACAGGGACGCCGGGTCCTCCGGGGGGCCGGCCCACCACCACCGGCTCCGCGACGCCCGCCCCGGTGCTCCCGGTCGACCCCGACGCCCGGGTCAGGGCGGGCGCGGCCGGGTGGCTGGGCCTGAAGTGGAGCCGGGCCCAGCCCGGCACCTTCGGCTACGTCGCCGACTTCCCCGCGGGCCTCACCTTCGCCGAGGTCGAGTGGTGCGACCTCGAGCCCCGCCCCGGGGTCCTCGACTGGACCCGTCTCGACGCGCTGGTCTCCGACGCGGTCACCCTCGGCCACGCCCCGATGCTCAAGCTGCGCACCGGCCAGTGCTGGGGCACCACCCCGCCGCGGGTGCCGCTGCCGCCCGGCCGGGTCGGCGACGAGGCGGCGGGCAAGCAGACCTCGACCCCGCCGCGCGACCTCGACGCCTACCTCGCGCTCGTGCGGCGGGTGGTGCAGCGCTACGCCGCGCGGGGCGTGCACGTGTGGGCGATCGAGAACGAGACCGACGTGACCGGCTTCTGGGCCGCCTCCCCCGCCGCCTACGACCGGCTGGTGCGCCGGGTCGCGCCCGTCGTGCGCGCCGCCGACCCCCGCGCGCGGGTGCTCGACTCCGCTCTATCGAGCACCGGGTACGGCGTCGTGCTGGCCGCCCGGCTGCTGGCCCGCGACCGCGACCGGGCCGCCCTGGCGGCGTACCGGCTCCACTACGGGCGCCGCATCGACGGTGGCGCGAGCCGGTGGCCCGCGGTCGAGCGGGTCGGGGGGCGCGACGGCCTCGCGGCGGTCCTGCGCAGCGAGCCCGCTCGGCGGGCCCGGCAGACCTGGCGCCACACGCTCGCGCTGGTGCGCGACGGGGTCGTCGACGCCTACCAGCTGCACTTCTACGAGGCGCCGGAGGCGCTGGCCCAGGCGCTGCGGGCCGTGCGCGGCGCTCTCCCGACCGGCGCCCGCGTCGAGGCGTGGGAGGTCGGCACCGCCTGGCCGGGCCCGCGGTGGGACGCCCGCCGGCAGGCCGGCGACCTGTGGCGATCGACCGCGCTGCTGCTGGGCTCCGGGGTGCGCGTGGTCGTGCAGCTGCCCGTGGCCTGGACCCCCGATGCGGACGCCCAGGTCTTCCGTGGGCTGACCCGCCCCGACGGCCGCGTGCTGCCGGCCGGACGCGGCTGGGCGGTGCTCGCGCGGGCGCTCGCCGGCGCACGGCCCGGCACCGTGGCCCCGGTGCGGGAGCGGCGCGGGCTGCGCGGGGTGCGGTGGCTCGCCGGGCCGGCCGGGTCGCCGCGGCCGTGGCGGGCGGTGGTGTGGTCAGAGACCGGCCCGAGCCCCGCGCCGCGTGCATGGCGGCTGCGCGCAGCCACCGGTCGCCGGCTCCTCGCGGGGTCCGACGTCGGGGCAGCGCCGGTCCTGGTGCGCTCCCCCGGCCCTATCCGCTGAGCGCGGAGGCCCGGACCGCGGCCTCAGGACCCACCGGGCCCACCGGTCCCTGGCGACGGGCGCGGGCGCGGCGGTAGACGGACTCCAGCAGGTCGGTGGCGACGTCCCAGTCGTAGCGGCGCACGGCGTCGGCGCGCAGCTGGTCGGCGCCGGCCTGACGGGTGGCGGCCGGCCGGTCGAGCTCGCTCTGCAGCACCCGGCGCAGGTCGTCGCCGTCGCCGGCACGGAAGACGGCCCGCCCCGGGGCGGAGCCGCCGAGGATCTCCAGGTGCGGGGCGATGTCGCTGGCCACGACGGGCCGGGCGTGCGCGGCGGCCTCGAGCAGGGCGATCGGCAGGCCCTCGAGGAGCGAGGGCTGGGCGACGAGCGTGGCCCCGGCCTGCAGGGCGGTGAGGTGGGCGCCGTACTGGTAGCCGACGAGGTGCACGCGGGGGTCCAGGGCGGCGGCCGCGCGCAGCTGCTCGACGTAGGCGTCGGTGTGGCTGCTGTCGCCGACCAGCACCAGCCGCTGGTCGGTCGCGACGTCGCGGAAGGCGCGCACCAGGCCGAGCGGGTCCTTCTCCGGCACCAGGCGCCCGACGAAGGCGACGTAGCCGCCCGGGCGCAGGCCGAGTCCGGCGAGGAGGTCGAGGTCGGCGGTCGGCACGACGGGCACGCCGTTGCCGATGTAGGTGGTGTAGCGGCCCAGCTCGTCGCGGTAGTGCTCGGCGAGCGCGCGGGAGACCACCACCACCTCGTCGGGCACGTGGGCCGACAGGGTCCGGCCGGCACGCAGCACGCGCTGCGCCCCACCGCCCCACTTGTCGCGCTGGTCGTCGAGACCGTGCACGGTCTGCACGACCGCGGCGCGGCTCAGCGAGCGGGTCAGCGGGGAGAACAGGCCGGGACCCAGGGCGTGGTAGTGCACCACGTCGAGGTGGGCGCCGGCCGCGACGAGCGCGCTGAGCGCGCTGTGCACGAAGGCCTCTCCCCCGGCGTGGCGCACGGTGGGCAGCGAGGCCAGGTGCACCCCCTGGTAGCTGCGGGTCGTGCGCTCGGCGTAGCCCGGTCGGCAGTAGACGGTGACGTGGTGGCCCCGGGCGGCCAGCCGCGTGGCGATCTCCTCGACGTGGCGCTCGACGCCACCAGCGCGCGCGGGCAGCCCGCGCTGCCCGATCATGGCGATGCGCAGCGGGCCGCGTGGGTCGCGACGGGGCCCCGCCGGCGCTCCGGCGGCTCCCGGTGCGCTCGGGGCGAGGGTGAGGGGCGTGCCGGGGCGGCTGGAGACGACGGTCATGACGCACCTGCTTCCTGGTAGTGCCGGACGACGGAGCGGAGGTGGGTGCGGGGGTCGTGGTCGCGGGCGACCCGGGCCCTCCCGGCCAGGCCGCGGCGCCTGGCGCGGGCGGGGTCGGCGAGCACCGCGCCGAGCACCTCGGTGAGCCGGGCGGGGTCGTCGGGCGGCACGAGCCAGCCCGTGGTCTCGTCGACCAGCTCCGGCAGCCCGCCGAGCGTGGTCGTCACGACCGGCACCCCGAGGGCCTGCGACTCCAGCACCGACAGCGGCTGGTTCTCGTGCCAGCGCGAGGGCACGACCGACGCGGTGGCGCCGGCCATCAGCGCGTGGAGCTCCTCGCGCGCCAGACGACCGTGGAAGCGCACGCGCCCCGGGGCGACGGCCGCGGCGAGCCGCTCCAGCTCGGCGCGGGCGGGCCCGTCGCCGGCGACGTCGAGCACCGGCCCCGTGGGCTGCCCGGCGGCCCCGGCGACACCGGAGGTGGCCAGGTCGAGGGCGCCCACCGCGCGCACCAGGGTGTCCACGCCCTTCTCGCTGGACAGGCGCGCGGCCACCACGAGCCTCGGGTCGGCGGGCGGGCCCTCCGGAGGCGCACCGAGCACCGCGAAGTTGGGCTGCACGCGCACGCGGCCCGCCTGCACGCCGGCGGCGGCCACCTGGTCGCCGAGGAACCGGCTGGGGGCCAGGAAGCGGTCGACGGCGTCGTAGGCCCCGAAGCGGCGGTGCAGGTCGACCTCGAGCGCCGCGGCGGCGCTGGCCGCGCGCGGGCCGCCCTGGCAGGAGCGCCGGGCGGCCTCCCACGGGCCGCGCGTCACGCACGCGGTGCAGGGCGCGTCGTGGTCGAGGAAGCGGTAGGTCGGACAGACCAGCTTGTAGTCGTGCAGGGTCAGCACGACCGGCACCCCGCGCGAGGAGGCCGCGTGGAGCACCGACGGCGAGAGCTGGTGGTAGACGTTGTGGGCGTGCACGACGTCGGGGCGGAACTCCTCGATGGCCGCCGCCATGCCGCGGGCCGCGGGCACCGACCAGACCATGCGCCCGAGCAGCCCGAGGCGGGCGACCGTGCCGGAGGGCGCCGGGTCGAACTCCACGTGGCGCGGTGGGCGGCCGACCGAGGCGACGTCGTTGTCGGGGTGCTGCATCCCGAAGAAGGCGACCTCGTGGCCGTCGACCCGTTGCAGCTCGGCCAGGTCGAGCATGTAGCCCTCGGCCCCGCCGCGGCGGTGCAGGAACTTGTTGACGTGCAGGACGCGCATCTCACTCTCCCCCGGTGACGGCCTCCCCGGCCGCGCTGGCGCGACGGCCGGTGCCGGGCTCCACCGTGCCGCCGGCGGGGTCCTCCTCGGCGCGAGGCGGCCGGCCGTGCTCGTTATTGGGGACGGGGCCGGGGGCCGGGTCGGTGCCGCGCTGCACCAGCGCCGAGACGCAGCCGGCCAGCGCGGCGAGGTAGACCCCGACCACGACCTGCGACATCAGGTTGGCCACGGCGCTCATCAGCACGTAGCCCGCGGCGACCCCCGCGAAGGCCGCGGCCAGGGCACGGTCGGCGACCGGGCCGCCCCGGGCGCGGGCCCAGCCGCGCACGGCGGTGCGCGCGAGCTGCGCCACGAAGAGCGTGAAGGCGAGCAGCCCGAGCAGGCCCATCTCGACGTATGCGCGCAGGAAGTCGTTGTGGGGCTGCTTGCCCTCGAGGCTCTCCCCCGCGACCTGCTTGAGACCGATGCCGGTGACGGGGCTCTCCGAGGCCAGGTCGAGCGCCTCCGACCAGTACTCGAAACGCCAGGTCAACGAGTTGCCCGGCTCGCCGCGCAGGCTCTCCTCGTCGCCGAGGTCGCCGAAGCGCTGGGCGATGCCGGGCACGAGCAGCAGCACGACGACCAGCGCGCCGGCCACGCCGAGGAGCAGCCGGCGCTGCCGCAGCGCCACCACGACCGCGACGCCCAGCAGGGCGGCCAGCCAGGCGCCGCGGGTGTAGGTGGCCAGCAGGCCGAGCGAGGCGAGCACGGCCACGGCGGCGCAGACCAGGCGCAGCCGGGTCTCGCTGCGGTGCACGACCTGGGCCAGCGCCACGACGACCACGATCGAGAGGTAGGCCGCGAAGGGGTTGGGGTGGGTGAAGGTGCCGACCGCCCGGTCGAAGCCACCCGCCTCGAAGAGGCCCTCGCCCCGCACGACCTGCACCGCGGCCGTCGACAGCGGCACCACCGCGGCCAGCAGCAGCACGAGCACCAGACGGCGCCGGAAGGTCGCCGAGGCGGCCAGGCGCTCCACCACCAGCAGGGTCACCGCGATGCTGGCCAGCCTCGTCCACTCCACCAGCGCCACGGCGTACGCCGGGGCCACCGCGACGCCGACGAGGCCGGCCCCGGCGAAGGCCAGGGAGGTCAGGGCGAGCGGGGAGAGCCGCGGCCAGCCCTCGCGGCGCCAGGTCGCGAGCAGCCAGGTCGAGGCGGTGCCCAGCAGCAGGATGCCCAGGAGCGCGGCGGGGTCGAGGCCGGCCGGCCCCGGCACCCGCACGGCGTCGAGGGAGGTGCGCACGAGCAGGACGACGAGCACGAAGAGGTCGATGCGCCGCAGCGCGAGGCCCACGAGGAGCACCACGCCGAGGCCGACCACCAGGCCGGTCACGACCCGGCCCCCCCGGTGCGCCGGTGGCGGCCGCCGGTCGAGGCACGGCGCTGCACGACGACGGTGAGCACGAGGACCACGACGCCGACCGAGCCCGCGACCACGAGGCGCAGGGCCGAGCCCGGCAGCAGCGGGGCGAGACCGCCGCCGAGCGCCCAGGCCGCGCCGGCGGCCGCGGCGACGGCGAGCGCCCCCACCACCGACCCGCGCAGCGCCGCGGCGTCGAGCCGCGGTCGGGGCAGCTCGGAGCGCACCAGGCAGTGGTGGGCGTGGACCACGTTGGCGACGTTGCCCGCCACGAAGGCGGCGGCGACGCCGAGCACCTCGTAGCCCGTGCCGAGCAGGGGCAGCACCGCCACCGGCAGCAGCGCCAGGTCGACGGCGACGCCGACGACCGCGTTGCGCAGCGGCACGCGGGTGTCGCGCGCGGCGTAGTAGGGAGCCAGCAGCGCCCGCTGCACCGCCGAGGCCGGGAAGGACAGCGCGAGCACGACCACGCACAGCCCCAGCAGCCGGGCGTCGGACTCCCCGAAGCGGCCGAGGCCGAAGAGCAGCTCCACGCCCGGCACGGCGAGCACGACGGTGAGCGCGGTCAGCGGCAGCGAGACCGCCACCATCAGCCGCAGGCCGAGGGTGGCCAGGGCGGCGGCCTCGTCGCGGCGGCCCGCGACCTGGGCCCGGGTCAGCCGCGGCAGCACCGCGACCATCACCGAGCGGAAGAGCACCGTGCCGCCGACGGCGGAGACCAGCCGGTTGCCGTAGTGCAGCACCGTCGCCGACCCGGGGGCCAGGAAGGACGCGATGGCGGTCTCGGCGACGCGGGCGAGCGGGTTGAGCCCGGCCGCGGTCGAGGGCCGGGCCAGCAGCCGCGGCAGCGCCACCAGCTCGGGGTCGCGCCAGCGCGGGCGGGCCACCCGGAAGCCCCGCACCACCGCCCACGCGAGCACCAGCAGCAGCTGGCAGGCCGAGCCGGCGACGTAGGCCAGCGGCAGCACCCGGACGTCACCGGGCCAGGTGAGCACCAGGCCGGCGGCCACCAGGTTCATCACCACCGTCATGGCGGCGGGCACCACGACCTGGGCGCGGGCGTTGAACCACGAGCGCAGCACCTCGCAGCCGGCCGCCAGCGGCAGCGTCCAGACCATCACCCACAGCAGCGAGGCGGTGAGCGCGGTCTGCTCGGCGTCGAAGCCCGGCGCCAGCACCCGGGCCAGCAGCGGCCCGAGCGCGCCGAGGGCCAGGGCCAGCGCGGCGCCGATGCCCACGGCCCCCAGCAGGGTGCCCGTCACCAGGCGTCGCATCCGCCGTGCCTCGAGGGTCACCGCCCAGGTGGCGAAGGTCGGCACCAGCACCTGGTTGCCGAGCAGGAGGAGCACGGCGGTGCCGGCCAGCGGCAGCCGCGCGGCGGCGACGAAGGCGTCGGTGTCGCGACCGGCCCCGAAGGCGGCGGCCGCCGCGACGTCGAGCAGCAGCCCGGCGCCGAGGGCGAGGGTGGCGACCGAGCCGCTGAGCGTGCTCTGGCGGGCCACGCCGCGCGTGCCGGTCGGGGGCGCCCCCGCGACCGCGGTCGCAGGCGCGACCGAGCCAGGACCCACCCTCACCGCCGGGGGTCCCGCGGGGCCTGCCGCCGCAGCGACACGTCGGCCGCGGCGGCCAGGTCGGTCTCCAGCGCCGTGCACGCCGCTCGCACGCGCGGGTCGAGGTCGAGGCGGCGCGGACGCACGCTGCGCGCGTCGACGTGGGACCACAGCCCCGGGGCCGGCTCGAGGCCGAGGAAGCGCGCCATCGCACCCACCGACGGCTCGGGGTCGGCGACGGTCCGCTCGTAGGAGACCACGTGCACGTCGCGGCGCCGGTGCAGGCCGCCCTCGAGCAGCAGCCGGTTGCGCACCACCCAGAAGAGCGCCGCGGCCGACCAGGGGTCGAGGCGGGCCGGGTCGAGGGAGCGCACCAGGTCGAGGGAGGCCGGCGAGAGGCCGCGCTCCTGCCAGCGGCCCGTCCGGCGCCCCTCGGCCGCCGCGGCGGCGATCTCGGCCAGCACGCGTCGGTTGACGTCGCCGAACTTCGCGACCGCCGAGGCGGCGCGACCGTCGACGTCGCGGTAGACCCACACGGCGCGGCTCTCGGGCCCGAGACGGTCGAGCAGCTGCGCGGTGCGGTCGCTGTCGCACAGCGCCTTGAGCAGCACCACGGCGTGGCGGCTGTCGCCCACCACGCCGCGCACCACCGCGTCGTCGCGCAGCTGGAAGCGGGCGAAGGCGCGGCGGTCGTTCTCGTTGTGCACCTCGACCGAGGGGTCGCGCTCGATGCCGCGCACGACCATGTTGGTGCCCGAGCGCTGCACCCCCACCACGAGCACCGCGCGCGCCGAGCCGGCCGGGCGCGGGTGCGCCCGCCGCCACCGGTACGCCGACACCGCCCCGGCCAGCCGCTCGCGCGGGTCGAGCCCGTCCTCCTCCACGAGGCGGCCGAGACCGTCGCGGCGGGCCCAGGCCACGTGGCGGCCCGCGCGGGCGCGCAGCCGCGCGGCGGGCGAGGCGTCCTCGGGCAGCGGCGCGGCGGCGAGGGCGTGGACGGGCCCTGACGCGGTCTCGAGGGGGGCGTGGGAGTGGGACAGCGGGTCAGGACACACGGAAGACCTCCACCCGGTCGTTGCCGGTGTCGGTGACGTAGAGCCGGCCCTGGGGATCCAGGGCGAGCGCGGTGGGCCGTCGGAAGCGGCCGTGGGCGCGGCCGGGTCCGCCGAAGGAGCCCACGAAGGCCCCGTCGAGGCTCAGCACGCTGATCCGGTTGTTGTCGGTCTCGGAGACGAAGAGCCGGTCGCCGCGCACGGCCACGCCGTAGGCGCCGTCGAGCTGTCCGGGCCCCGTGCCGTGGCTGCCGAGCTTCGCGAGCAGCACACCGGTGGAGGAGAACTTGTAGACCACGTCCTCGGTGGGTGCGGCGGCGTAGACGTTGCCGGCGGCGTCGCGGTCGACCGAGGTGCAGCCGAAGAGGACGTAGTTGCCGGTGAGGGCGCCCTGGCCGCACGGCGCCGACCAGACCAGGTCGCCGGAGCGGGTCAGCACCTGCAGGCGACGGTTGCCGGAGTCGGGCACGTAGAGGAGACCGTCGGTGCCGACGTGGATCCCGCGGGAGTAGTAGAGCTGGTCGGGAGCGGCTCCCTGGCTGCCGAAGGAGCCGAGGGGGCCACCGTCGGCGGTGTAGTGCTTGACGTCGGCCGAGCGGGTGTTGTTGAGCCACACCGTGCCGTCGGCGGGATCGACGCCGACGCCGCGGGGGTAGTCCATGGCCGTGCCCGTGCCGCGGCCGCGGTAGCCCCAGGAGGTCTGGTAGCCCCCCGCGCGCCCGAAGCGCTGCACGCGGTGGTTGAAGGTGTCGGCGACGAAGACCTGACCGGTGCCCTGGTCGACCGCGACGCCCTCGGGCTGGTTGAAGCCGCCGGGCGGCGCGGGCTCGGGCACCGCCGGCACCTCGCGCACCAGCGCGCCAGACGGGCTGAAGACCAGGACCCGCTGACCGGTGTAGTCCATGACGTGGAGCGCGTGGTCGAGCCCCACGGTGAGCTCCCGGGGCCCGCCGGTGGTGCCCGGGTCGGGGCCGGGCACGGTGAGGGTGGCCACCGGTGTGCCGTCGAGGGTGAGCTTCTCCACCGTGCCGTCGGAGGCGTCGCTGACGTAGACCCAGCCGTTGTCGAGGTCGAGGGCGAGCCCGCGCAGGTCACCGCCCAGGAGGCCGGGTCCGGCACCCGGCGTGCCGAAGGTGCGCAGGTAGGCGCCGTCGCGGTCGAAGACGAGCACCCTGCGGTTGCCCGCGTCGAGCACGAAGACCTGCTCCTCGGGGCCGATCGCGATCCCGCGCAGGCCGAGGGTCTCCCCCGGCCCGGTGCCCGTGCGGCCGAAGCGGAAGAGGAAGGCCCCGGTGCGGTCGTAGACGTTGACGGTGTGCGGGCTGGTCCGGCTGATGCTCTGCGAGTTGACGGCGTAGACCCAGCCGTCGTGGTTCACCGCGAGCCGGGTCGTGTAGTAGCCCCCGGTGGGGTCGATGTCCCACGTCGCCCGCGGGGTGCCGTCGGGGTCGTAGACCTCGATCTCGCGCGGGACGGTGTCGGCGACGTAGAGCACGCCGGACGTGGGGTCGACGGCCAGGCCGTAGGGCTGGTTGGTCTGCCCCGGCCCACTCCCCTTGCCCCCGATCACCTGGAGCAGCTCGCCGTCGGGTGAGTAGCGCTTGACGTCGTAGTTGTTGTAGTCGCCCACCAGGATCGACCCGTCACGGGCCGTGGCCGCGCCCCAGGCGTAGAGCCCGGCGTGGCCCGGACCGCCGATCTGGCGCACCCAGGTGGCGGTGACCGCGGCCTGCGCCGGTGGCAGGGGCAGGCTGAGCGTGCCGGCCGCGACCGCCGCCAGGGCGGCGACGACCGCCACGAGGGCCGCGGTGCCTCGGCGCCGCCGGCGCGACGGGGTGGGACGGGACACGGTGACGACCTCCTCAGGGAGCGACGGTGAAGGAGCGGAAGGCTTGCGTGGTGGGGTTGCCGGCGGCGTCGGAGGCCCGCAGCTGGTAGCCGTAGGACCCCGGGGCCGCGGCCCAGGGGCGCGACCACGTGGTGCTCGCCGCTCCGGGCGGGGCCAGCGCCGCCGGGAGCCAGCTGAAGGCGCCCCAGGAGCCGTCGGGGCGCAGCCACCGGCCCGTGGTCTTGTCCTTGAGCGCGACGTCGACCGAGGCCACCGCGCGGTCGTCGGTGGCGGTGCCGCCGAGGGTGGCGGCGTCGGCGGTCACGGTGGAGCCGGCGGCCGGCTGGGAGTCCGAGAGCACCAGTGGCGTGGTGTCGGGCGGCAGCACGCCGGTGAGCGTGAAGGAGCCGACCACGGCGACGGCACCGGCCCCCAGCACGTCGGTGGCGCGGGTGGCGACCTCGTAGCCGTCGGGCGACGGGTCGGCCCACGACCAGCTCCACGCGGTCGAGCCGGTGGAGGGGTCGGAGAGCGCGGCCGGGAGCCAGGCGGCGGTCGTCGAGAACGAGCCGTCGGGCTGCAGGAACTGCCCGGTGCCGCTGCGGCGGATCCTGACCTCCACCGACTCCACGCCGGTGTCGTCGGCCGCGTCGCCCGACACCACCAGCGGCGGCTCGATGGCCACGCTGTCGTCGGGCGAGGGGTTGGTGAGCACCGTCTCCGGGGCCACGGTGTCGGTGGTGGTCTCGGGCACCACCGTGAAGTCGACGGAGGTCGGGGGCGAGGCGTTGCCGGCGACGTCGACGCCGCGCACCTCGGCGTGGAAGCTGCCGGAGTACTCCACGCCGATGAAGCTCCACGCCCAGGTCATGCTCCGGGCGGTGTCGCCGACCAGCGGGCTCAGCGCCCAGGTCTGCGTGGTCGACCAGGTCGAGTTGCCCGCGTCGAACCACAGCCCGGTGCCGGTGTCCTGCACGGCCACCTGCACCGAGGCCACCCCGGTCTCGTCGGTCACGGTGCCGCTGAGGCGCACCGGACGGGCCGGCACGGTGGCGCCCTGACCCGGGTAGGCCAGGGTCGTGGTCGGCGGCGGCCAGGCGCTGCCGCCCCGGGCCCTGGCGGGGTCGAAGACCATCACGCGGTCGTTGCCCGCGTCGGCGACGTAGAGCAGGCCCTCGTCGTCGGTGGCGATGCCCGAGGGGTTCTTGAACTGGTAGGCGCCCTGGCCGTAGCCGCCCCACTTGCCCAGGAAGGTGCCCGAGGTCGTGAAGGCCTGCACCCGCGAGGCCAGGTCGTCGGTGACGTAGAGCACGCCGTTGCTGACGACCATGTCCCAGATGTGGCGGAACTGCCCGTCGCCGGTGCCGGACGTGCCGAAGCTGGTCAGCAGGGTGGTGCCGGTGGGGTTGTAGACGTAGACCTTGGTGCCGTCGGCGAGGAACACGTTGCCGGTGGCCGGGTCGATCGCCCCGCCGTGGTTGCCGGCCCGCGTGATCTGGCCGATCTCCGTGCCGGAGGCGGCGTCGAGGATCTTGACCTTGCTGGAGTTGCGGTCGGTCACGATGGCCCGCCCGGCCTGGAACTCGATGTCGAGCGGCCACCGGAAGGAGCCCGGGTCGGCCGAGTCGCTCTCGGCGCTGCCGAGCTGGTCGACGAAGGTGCCGTCGTACTCGTAGCGCTTGATGTGGTGCCCGCGCTGGTTGGCGATCCAGACCCGCCTGCTGACGGGGTCGACGCCGATCCCGCGGGGGTAGTTCATGCCGTAGGTCGGCGAGGCCGAGCGGGTGCCCCAGGTGCCGATGAAGGCACCGGTCGGGGCGAAGCGCTGGAAGCGCTGGTTCCACGAGTCGGCCACCCACACGTCGCCGGTCTGGTCGTCGACGTCGACGTCGCGCGGCTCGCCGAGCTGGCCGGCGACGGCCGGCTGCGCGGGGCGCGGGAAGAAGCCGGCGTCCTCGCCGGTGGCGGTGAAGCGGTGGACGCGGGCGTTGCCGTACTCCGCGACGTAGACCGTGCCGTCGGGCGCCACCGCGGGCTGGCGCGGGCTGCCCAGGTTCAGCGGGCCGGTGCCGGCCCCGGCGCCGAGGGTGTCGACGTGGTTGCCCTGCAGGTCGAAGACCTCCACCACGCCGGTGGTGGGCACCGAGACGTAGAGCCGGTTGCGCGCGTCGTCGACGGCCATGCCGCGCGCGTCGCCGCCGAGCACGTCGGCGCCGTAGGTGGCCAGGTAGGAGCCGGTGGGTGAGTACTTGAGGATCCGGTTGTTGAAGGTGTCGGTGAGCCAGAAGTTCCCGGCCGCGTCGGTGTCGATGCCGTAGATGCGCGGGATGGTGCTGCTCGTGGTGCCGGGCGGGAGCACGTTGAAGGTGCGGGTGTTGCGCCCGTCGGAGAGCCGCCAGACCCGCACGGCGGGCGGGTTGGTCAGCGAGTTGGCGTAGTGGCTGTCGGCCTGCACCAGGTTGCCGGCGGCGTCGATGCTGATCCAGGCCTGGTAGTCGATGCCGTTGAGGGTGAGCTGGCGCAGGAACGCACCGTCCTTGCTGTACTGCACGACCTTGTTGCCCGGCTGGCCGTCGGCGATCTCCGGCACGTAGATGTCGCCCTGGCGGGGGTCGACACCGATCGAGTACGGCTGGCCCGTCGCGTTGGCGCGGTAGAACGAGCCGAGGACCCGCCCGGCCGGCGTGTAGCGGCGCACCTGGTTGTTGAGGTAGTCGCCCACCACGACCTCGCCGTTGACGGGGTTGACCTGGACCCCCCACGGGAAGACACCGGGGCGGCCGTTGCCGCTGATCGAGCGCACCAGCGCCGGGGCGCTCCACGCCGCCTGCGCCGGCGGGCTGCTCAGGCCCACGAAGACCAGACCTGCGGCGACGACGGCCAGCGCCAGCACCACCGGGGGCACCCGCCGCCGCGCCGTGCTCACCGGGGCGCTCACGGGGTCACCGTGAAGGACCGCCAGCCGGGCTTGCCCGTGCCGGTCGCGAGCCGGCCCGCGGTGTCGGTGGCGTCGGTGGAGAAGCCGTAGCCGCCCGGGGCGACCCCGGCCAGCTCGTAGGACCAGGTCGTCGAGGCGCCGCCGGGCGCGGCGAGCACGGCGCTGACCTTGGTGGCCGCGGCCTGCCAGGTGGTGCCGTTCCACCACAGGCCGGTCGAGGACTGCTTGATGCCGAGCTTCACGGCTGCGACCCCCCGGTCGTCGCTGGCCGAGCCGGTGATGCTCACCGGCGCGGGCACGGAGGCGCCCGCGGCGGGCGCCGTGATGGTCACGACCGGCGTGGCGGTGTCGCTGCCGCCGCTGGTCGCGGTGAAGGACGTCGCCGGTCGCGGCGTCGGGTTCTGGTTGCCGCTGGCGTCGTCGACGCGCACCTGCACGGCGTAGCCGGTCGCGCTGGGCAGCGTGAGGCCCAGCGACCAGCCGGTCGAGGTCGAGCCCGGGGCGGCCAGGGTGGTGGGCACCCAGGTGAAGGCGCCCCAACTGCCGTCGGGGCGCAGCCAGGTGGAGGTGTCACCACGGCGCACGGCGACGTACGCCGCCGCGACGGAGCGGTCGTCGCTCGCGGTGCCGGTCAGGGTCACCGGCCCCACGGGCACCTGCTGGCCCGCGCTGGGCGCGGTCAGCGAGCCGCTCGGCGCGGTCGTGTCGGGCGGCGGCGAGGCGCCCATCGTGTAGGTGCGCACGACGTCGGCGTAGGTGTCGGCGAGGTAGATGGTGCCGGTGGGCCCGACCTCGACCGCCGAGGGGTGGTGCAGGCCGCCGACGGTGGCCTCGACGCTGCGGTCGGGGGCCAGCACGACCATCTCGTCGTCGCCGCTGTCGGCCACCACGACACGGCCCGTGGGGTCCACGCCGACGCCCTCGGGGGCGTCGAGCGTGCCGCCCGCGGTCCAGCTCCGCACGGGCGCGAAGCCCACGGCCGGCGAGTAGGTCAGCTCCTGCACCCGGTTGTTGCCGCGGTCGGCGACGTAGACGTGGCCGTCGGGGCCGACGGCCACCGCGCTGGGGAAGCGGAAGTTGGTGGCCCCGGCGCCGCGGGAGCCGAAGACGTGCACGGGCAGCGGGCCCTTGTTGTCGGTGCCGAAGACCGCGCCGGCGACGTCGTAGGCCTTGATGCGGTGGTTCTGGGTGTCGACGACGAAGGCGTAGCGGTCGGAGGCGCGGATGGCGATGTCGTAGGGCCAGTTGAAGGAGCGGGTGTCGGCGCCGGCCGGGGCGTTCTTGACGAAGCCGATGCCGGTGCAGCCCTCGTCGAGCACCTGCAGCTGGTGCTGCTTGGTGTCGGCCACCCACAGGTCGCCGGTGGCGGGGTCGACCGCGAGGCCGCGGGGCCAGTTGAACTGCCCCAGCTGGGTGCCCTCGGCGGCGCGCTGGCCGCAGTGGCCGACCAGGGACCCCGAGGCGTCGAAGCGGCGGAACTGGTGGTGCACGGTGTCGGAGACCCACAGGTCGCCGTCGGGTGCGAGCGCCATGCCGCGCGGCTCGTGGAAGACCGCGGTGGAGGTGGCCTCGGGCATCACCGCGCCGATGGTGCGGTCGTAGGAGAAGCCGGTGGCGGTGCGCTCCCAGCGCTCGACCCGGTCGCCCCACAGGTCGGCGGCCCACACGTCGCCGCTGCCGTCCTGGGCCACCGCGACGCGGCGCATCGTGGTGAACGTGCCCACGGTGGTGGGCTCGCCGTAGGTGCCGAAGGCGGTGACGAACGTGCCGGTGGTGGTGAAGACCTGCACCCGGTTGTTGAGCCCGTCGGCGACGTAGACCAGCTCCTGGCCCGTCACCGGGTCGAGGGCGGTGGCGATGCCGTAGGGGGTGCGGAACTTGCCCTCCGCGGTGCCGGTGCCGCCCCACGTCGCCAGGCAGGTGCCGTCGGGGGCGAACTTCACGACCTGGTTGGTCTTGTAGCCGGCGACGTAGATGTTGCCGGCGCTGTCGGCCTGCGCGTCGCGGTTGTCGTTGATGTTCGTGCAGGCACCGTTGGCCACGACGGTCTGCAGGACCGCCAGGTCGTCGTCGAGCACGACGACGCGGGCGCGGCCGGTGTCGCCGACGTAGACCTTGTCGCCCTTCGCGGAGACCCCGAGGGGGAAGGAGAAGGCCGTGGCGGGTCCGGTGGTGGAGCCCAGCCAGGCACCGCTCGGGGAGAGCTTGACGATGCGGCTGTTGCGGGTGTCGGCGACGTAGACGTTGTTCTGGGCGTCGACGCCCACGTCGCGGGGGTTGTCGAACTGTCCGGTGCCCGCGCCGTAGGTGCCCACCGACCACACGAGCGTGCCGTCGGCGGTGTAGCGCGCGACCCGGTTGTTGCCGGTGTCGGCGACCACGACCGTGCCGTCGGGCGCCGTCTCGACCCCCGAGGGGTACATCTCGGCGTGCAGCGGCCCGCCGAGCACCGGCCCCGGGTCGGCGGGGCCGGCCGAGGCGGGGGCCGCGACGACGAGGGCGGCGCTGAGCACCAGCCCGGCCAGGGCGGCCAGGACGGCCAGCGGTGCGGGGGTGCGGCGGGTGGTGGGCATCGGGTCCTCGTGGTGGTGTCGGGTGCAGGTGCCGCCGGGGCGGGCGGGCGGAGCCGTCACGGGGTGACGGTGAAGGTGCTGCGGGGCTTGGTGGGGTCCTGGTTGCCGGCGGCGTCGCGGGCGATGGCGGTGACGGCGTAGGTCCGCGCCAGCGGCGGCTGGAAGGTGAAGGCCCAGGTGGTGCTCGTCGCACCGGGGGCGGCGAGGACGGCGGTCACGGTGCGGTAGGACGCCCCGAAGCTGCCGTCGGGGCGCAGCCACTCCTTCGACACGGTGTCCTGCACGGCCAGCAGCACCGTGGCGACCCCGGTGTCGTCGGTGGCGCCGCCGCGCAGCGGGACGGCCCCGAGCGGCACCTGCGCCCCCTGGGCCGGGCTGGTGACGGTGGCGTCGGGGGCCACGCTGTCGCTCGCGCGCACCGTGACCTGCCGCGAGGCGGGGGTGGTGTCCTGGTTGCCGGCACCGTCGCGGGACCGCGCCGTCAGCAGGTACCTCCCGGTCGCCAGCGGCACGTCGAGGGACCAGCCGGTGCTCGCGGCGCCGGGCGCTGCGAGGTCGGCCAGGCGCTGGGCGCCCGCCGTGGTGCTCCCCCAGCTGCCGTCGGCCTTGAGCCACAGCCCGGTGTCGCGGTCCTTGACCAGCACCGTGACCGAGGCGACGCCCGACCCGCCTGCGGGGTCGCTGGCGGTGCCGGTCAGCGACAGCGTCGGCGGCGCCACGACGGCGTCCTGCGCCGGGGAGGTCACGACCGTGTCGGGCGCCCCGGTGTCGGCGCCCGCGACCGTGAAGGACCGGGTCGCGGTGGCCGGGTTGGCCGCCTGGTCACGGGCGGTGACGCTCACGGTGTGGCCGCCGGCGGTGCCGGCGACGAAGGACAGCGAGAAGCCGGTCGAGGTGGACCCGGGGGCGGCGAGGGTCGCGTCGAGCTCCTGGCGGGTGCTCCCCCACGCCCCGGAGGCCTGGAGCCAGCTGCCGTCGGCGCGCTGCACCGCCACGGTGACCCCGGCGACCGAGGTGTCGTCGGTGGCCGTGCCGGTGACCGCGACGCTGCCCGCTGGGAGCGAGGCACCCGCGGCCGGTGCCGTGACCGTCACGCCCGGGCCCGTGGTGTCGGGCGGCGGCGGGGTGCCCTGGGGGTCCCACAGCGAGACCCGGTCGTTGCCGTAGTCGGCCACCGCGAGGTCGCCGTCGGTGGGGTCGACGGCGACCCCGCGGGGCTGCTCGAGCTGACCGCTGCCCGACCCCGTGGAGCCGAAGGTGGTCTCGACCGCGCCGGTGGCGTCGAGCACGACCACGCGGTCGTTGCCGGCGTCGGCGATGTGGAGGCGCCGGTCGGCGCCGGTGCCGGTGACCAGGAGGCCGCCGGGCTTGCGCACCTGGCCGCTGCCGGTGCCGGAGGCGGCCACGGTGGCGAGGAGGGCGCCGGCGGTGGAGTAGCGCTCGACGCGGTTGTTCTGGGTGTTGGAGACCAGCAGCGTGCCGTCGGCGTCGACCGCGACGCCCTCGGGCCTGCTGGCCGCCGCGGCGCCCGCGACCGGGAACGTGCCCAGCACGGCACCGTCGGAGGCGAGGTGCACGACGCGGTTGTTGTTGGTGTCGGCGATCCAGTAGCCGCCGCTGCCGTCGAGCGCGGTCTGGTGCGGGCGGCTCAAGGTCGTGCCGGCCGGGGGCTTGACCTGGCGCACGAAGGCGCCGGCGGCGGTGAAGACGTCGATGCGGTTGTTCTCGCTGTCGGTGACGACGACGTCGCCCGCGGCGGTGACGAGCAGTCCGCGCGGGAAGATCAGCGAGCCGTTCTGCGGCCCGTAGCCGCCCCACTGCGAGACGTAGGAGCCGTCGGGCGCGAAGCGCTGGATGCGGTGGTTGAACCAGTCGGCGGCGTAGAGCGAGCCGTCGGGGCCGTAGGCCACCGCGAAGGCGCCGTTGAAGCCGCCGGCGGTCGGCTTCGTGCCCCCCACCGTCCGGTCGTACGCCGGGGACGCGCCGGCGCCGTCGTAGACCGCGAGCCGGAAGTTGAACGTGTCGCACACCGCGACCTCGGTGGTGCCCGGCAGCCGGGTGACGCAGTGCGGCGAGCGGAACTGCTGGGCCCCGTCGCCGTAGGCCGCGACGGGGGTCGCGCCGAGCGAGCCGCCCGTGGCGGTGAGGTGCTGCACGCGGTAGTTGAGCGCGTCGGCCACCCACATGCCGCCCGCGCCGTCGGAGGTGACGCTGCGCGGCGACTTGAACTGCACCGCCCCGGTGCCACGGGTGCCGAAGGTGCGCACGCAGGCGCCGGTGGCCGCCTCGAGCACCACGATCCGGTCGTTGTCGGTGTCGGCGACCAGGACCCGGCCGTCGTCGGCCAGACCGACGTCGCGGGGGCGGGAGAAGGCGGTGCCGCCGCAGGTGGTCTGGGTCCAGGCCGTCGCCCCGGCACGGGTGAGGGCCCGCACGCTGTTGGCGTAGGTGTTGGCCACGTAGACCCGGGTGGCGTCGTTGGCCAGGCCGTAGGGCTGGGTCAGCCCGCCGATGGTGCCGAGCTGCTGGCCGGTGCGCGAGAGGCGCACGACACGGTTGCCGCCGGTGTCGGTCACCCACAGCGCGGTGGGGTCGGCCGCGTCGAGCTCGAGGTCGCGGGGGTCGGTGAGACCGGTCGTGGTCAGCGGCGTGACGGTGCCGGTGGCGGGGTCGAGGGTCACGACCCGGCTGCCCCCGGAGTCGGCGACGTACCAGGTGCCGTCGACCACGGCGAGGCCGGCGGGGTAGACCGGGGCGCGACCGCCGGGGTCGGAGAGCTGGTCGCGGTAGACCGGGCTCAGCGGCTCCTGCGGCAGGTCGACCGGGCCGGGGGCGGCGAAGACCTGGACGCGGTCGTTGTAGGTGTCGGCGACGTACATCCGGTCGTTGCCGAAGGCGAGGTCGTGGGGGTCGAAGAACTGGGTGTCGCCGTTGCCGCGCGAGCCGAAGCCGTCGCCGAGGTCGACGAGGTCGGCCGAGAGGTGCACCAGGCGGCTGTTGCCGGTGTCGGCCACCCAGACCGAGCCGTCGGGGGCGACCTCCAGGCCCTGGGGGCCGAGCAGGCCGGTGGCGAAGGAGGCCAGCGGCGTGCCGTCGAGGGCGAGCTTCTGCACCCGGTCGTTGCCGGTGTCGGCGACGTAGACCGCGCCCGGCGTCACCGCCACGCCCATGGGGTCCTGCAGCTGTCCGGGGGCCGCGCCCTGGGAGCCGACGGTGGCGAAGGTGCCGCTCGCGGGGTCGAAGGTCTGCAGGCGGTGGTTGCGGGTGTCGGCCACCCAGACCACGCCGTCGGCGCCGACGTCGGCGTTGGAGGGGTAGTTGAAGCGGCCCGTCTCGCTGCCCGTGGAGCCGTAGGACGGCACGCCGGTGGGCGAGAGGTCGGCGGCGAAGCGCTCGATGCGGTCACCGCGCGTGTCGACGGCCCACACCGAGCCGTCGGGCCCGGTCGTCACGCCCTCGGGCCAGGAGAACGTCGCCGGCTGGGTGCCGCGGGCACCGACCCGGTCGACGTACGTGCCGTCGGGGCGGAAGCGCTGGATGCGGTGGTTGAGGCGGTCCATGACGTAGACCTGGCCGCTGGGGGCCACGTCGACGGCGTAGGCCTCGGCGAAGCCGGGGGCCGGTGCCTCGGCGCCCTCGATGGAGCGCACGGAGGCGCCCGCGGGGCTGAAGACCTCCAGGCCGCCGCCCCAGAAGTCGGCGCCGTAGACCGCGCCGTCGGCGTCGACGGCCACACGTCGCAGGTGGTTGAACAGACCCGCGTCGACCGGCGGGTCCTCGCAGGGCTGCGGGTGGTTGCTGCAGCGCCCGCCGAAGGGCGGCAGCCACTGCGGCGTGGGGCCGGAGAGGTCCCAGCGAGCGATGCGCCCGTTGCCGGTGTCGGAGACGTAGACCGTGTCGCCGTCGGCGGACCAGACCGTGTTGTAGGGGAAGTTGAGCTGACCCTCGCCGCTGCCCGAGGCGACGCCGTCGCCGAGCACCACCGCGGGCGTGGTGCTCGCCCACACCCCGGCCGCCGACACGTCGTAGGCCTTGACCTGGTGCTGCTTGTAGGCCGTCAGCCAGATCCGGCCGTCGGGGCCGCGGGCGACGTCGCGGATGCCGTTGGCGCCCAGCGCGGTGCCGGTGGGCGACTTCCAGCGGAAGACCCCGTCGGCGTCCCAGGCCTTGACCAGCGACTGACCGGTCGAGGCGACGAGCAGCACGTCGTTGGCGGCGTCCCAGGTGACGCCGATGGGGGTGTTGAGGGTCTCGTTGCCGGTGCCGAGGCCGCCGCGCTGCCACAGGAAGGTGCCGGTGGCGGTGAACTTCTGGATCCGGTTGTTCTCGGCGTCGGCGACGTAGACGTCGCCGGCCTCGTCGACCGCCACGTCGCGCGGGCTGGCCATCTGCCCGGGCTCGGTGCCGTAGGTGCCGAAGCCGCCGAGCTTGGTGCCGGTGCGGCTGTAGAACAGCACGCGGTCGCGGCCGGTGTCGGCCACGACGAGCCGGTCGTGGACCGCGTCGACCTCGAGGCCGGAGGGGTACATCGCCGCCTGGGAGGGCCCGGCCAGGGTGCCGAGGAAGTCCGGCGGTGCCGCCGCGGCCAGCCGGGCCGGTGCGGCGCTCGCCGCGGGCTCGGCGCCGCGGGCGCTCGCCGCCAGGGCCAGGCACGTGGTCAGCACCAGCGCGAGGGTGAGCAGGGCCGCGGCGATGAGCACGGCCTGCTCGCCGTGGGTGCGCTGTCGTTCGATCCGGTGTCGGGCCACGAGGGCGATACGACCAGCGACCGCCCGGCCCCCCGGGCCCCGCAGGGCCTTTTGCCTCATTGTGGGGACCCCCGGCGGCGTCGCGCCCGCTCCCCACATTTGAGGACCCCCGCACAGGCCGTGGCGAGGGGGGCCCGGAGCGACGGAGGCTCGCCCCATGACGACCGCTCACGACGCTCCCCCGAGCCCTGGAGCACCGGCCGACCCAGCCGGCCCCCCAGCCGGCCCCCCGGCCAGCCGCCGCGCCCGCGCCGCCATCATGGCGGGCTGCACGGTGCTCACCACGGTGCTCGCCGCGGTGGGCACGCTGCTGGTGGTGCAGTCGCACCTGGCCGGGCAGGTCGACCGCGTCGACGGCGTCTTCACCGGCCTCGAGGACCGACCCCCGCGCCCGAGCAGCGGCCCGGCGGCCGACTCGATGAACATCCTGGTCATGGGCACCGACCGGCGCGCCGACGGCCTCACCACCGGCACCGAGGCCGACCTCGAGGGCTGGATCCCGGGCGCGGGTCGCTCCGACGTCATGATGCTGGTCCACGTCGACGGCGACCGCGCCGGCGCCTCGGTGGTCGCCTTCCCCCGCGACTCCTGGGTCGACGTGCCGGGCTGGGGCTCGCACAAGATCAACGCCGCCTACTCCTACGGCGGCCCGCGCCTGGCCGTCCACACCGTCGAGGAGCTCACCGGCCTGCGCGTCGACCACGTCGCCATCACCGACTGGACCGGCTACGGCTCGATCATCGACGCCGTCGGCGGGGTCACCGTCACCGTGCCCCGCACCGTCACCGACACCCGGCACGACGTGGTCTGGGCCCAGGGGCGGCAGACCCTCGACGGGCGCCAGGCGCTGCTCTACGTGCGCCAGCGCTACGGCCTGCCCGGCGGCGACCTCGACCGCATCCGCCGTGAGCTGGCGGTGGCGCGCAACCTCGCCCGCGGGGCGCTGCGCGAGCTCGGCGGGCCCGCTCCCTGGGACGTCTACGACCTGCTCGACACCGTCACCCGCAACGTCACCGTCGACAGCGGCTGGGAGGTCTCCGACATGCGGGCCCTCCTCACCGAGCTGCGCGGCATGACCAGCGACGACATCACCTACCTCTCGGCCCCGGTGTCGGGGCTGGGCCGCGAGGGCGCGGAGAGCGTCGTCTACCTCGACCGCGCCCGGGCCGACACCCTGTGGGAGGCCCTGCGCACCGACACCGTCGAGGCCTGGGCGGCCCGGCACCCCGAGCTCACCACGGTCGGGCCCGTTCTCTGAGGCACCGTGCTGCGAGGCACCGTGCTCCGAGGCACCGTGCGCCGAGGCACCGGCCGATCCTCCAGATCGGTGATCCAGAGCAAAATCCGGAGACCTGTCCCACGCGTTTGTCCAGGGTCATGGGTCCCACGCGGCCCTGATTACCCCACTTTGCTGATGGATCGGCCGCGGGGGCTGCCGATGCTCTAGGGGCACGGACCGACCCGGTGGTCCGTGCCCGGCACCCCCGCCGGCGTCCCACGGCCCCCCGCACTCCCCCCGGAGGCACCCTCCTCCCCCTCGCAGGTCCCGCGGTGGTCGTGGTCCCCACCCACGCCCAGGAGCTCCCCCATGCCCCCCAGCACCCCCCCGGCACGACCGCGCGCCCGCACGCGCCGCGCCCTCGTCGGCGTCCTCACCCTCCTGACCGCCGTCGTGGCCTCGCTGCTCGTCGGCGCCTCGTCCTCCCCCGGCTGGTCGGCCGACCTGTCGGGTCGGCTCACCAGCCAGAACCCGTCGCGCTCCTACGACGTCGACACACCGGCCGGCACGCTCGCGGCCCGTGTGGACTTCGAGCTGCGCCGCGACTCCGGCCGCCTGGCCCGGCGAGCGGCCCGCGTCACCCCGCCGACGCTGACGGTCTCGCTGCGCCGACCCGACGGCTCGGTGGTGATGAGCGACTCCGGCACGAGCCCGGTGCGGATCTCCGGCCGGGTCGCCGCGGGCTCCTACCGCCTGGTCGTGCGCACGTCGTACCCCCTCAAGGACCGCTACCTGGCCTACACCGCCGACCTGACGGTGCCCACGGCCTCCGCGACGCCCACCCCGACGCCGACCGCCACCGCGACGCCCACCCCGACACCCACCCCGACACCCACCCCGACCGCCACGGCCACCCCCACGCCGACCCCGACCCCGACGCCGGTCACCACCGACCTCGCGCAGGAGTCCTGCGGCACCTGGGTGCTCTACCAGGTCTCCTCGGTCACCGACCTCGAGCGGCTGCGCCCGCGCATCGAGGCCGCCCTGGCCCTGCCCGGCGTCGTCGGCTTCTCGGTGCGCTTCCCGTGGGACGCCGTCGACCTGACCGGCACCCAGACCACCCACCCCGTGCTCGACCTCGCCGACGAGATCGCGCGCAGCGCCGGCAAGGCCCTCTCGATCCGCTTCATGGCCGGCGCCCACACCCCGGCGCGGGTCTTCGACGCCGGTGCCGCGAGCTACCTGGTCGACGGTGCCCGCGTGCCGCTGCCCTGGGACTCCACGACCGGCACCAACGACGTCTTCCTGCGTGAGTACGCCGCCTACGCCCGCAAGCTCGCCGCCTGGTCGCGCGCCCACGACGTCCACCTGCTGCACCTGTCCTGGTACGGCCTGGACTGGGCCGAGCTCAACCACGGCGCCGAGGTCCGCGCCGCCGCCGGCTACACGCAGACCGCCTGGCTCCAGGGCCACCGCGAGCTGATCGACGTGGCCGCCTCCCTCGCCTCGGCCGACCTGGCCGTGGAGCTCCCGCTCTCGGGCTACGGACCCCTCTCGGGCGGGCAGTCGGCCTCGCTCGCCGACCACGTCGTCAGCCTGGTCGGCGCCGACAGCGACCGGTTCTTCGTGCAGGCCAACGGCTGGGACGAGACCCGCGAGTGGGGCTCGCCCGACATGACCGTGGAGGGCCAGTTCGACAGGATCTGGTCCAAGCCGGTCGAGCGCGGCCTGCAGATGATCCAGCCCGACGGCTACGACTGGGCGCCGGTCTTCGACCGGCTGCGCACCACCGGCGCCACCTACGGCGAGGTCTACCTGCCCAGCTTCTGGCAGGTGCCCGGGCCGACCCCGGCCTACGACAACAACACCGAGGCCCGGATCGCGCAGCTGGAGAAGGAGATCGCCGCCTTCGGCGCCACCTGCTCCTGACCGGGCCGGCTCAGGTCGGCGCCGCCCGGCTCCCCACCGGGGAGAGGGGCCGGCGGCGCTGCACCTCGGCGGCGACCAGCTGGTGCACGGCCCTCAGGCTGGCGGCGTAGCCCGGTGTCGCGTGCTCGGGCACCGGGTGGGCCAGCAGGCGGGCCAGGTCACGGCCCGGCAGCTCACGCAGCGCGGCGGCCACCTCCAGCGGCGAGGTGGCCGGGTGCAGCGCCCAGGCCAGGGAGCCGCGGGCCCGCAGCGACGCCGCACGCCGACGACGTCGGCGGTGCACCAGCTCGGTGAGGGTCATCGCTGCTCCTGGGGGCGTGGTCGGGGGGCCGACGGGGGCCCCTCGGGCCGGACCGGGGAGATCTCGAGGCTCGTTGGCGTCGCAGCGGCTGACGCCGACCCCCGTCGACGAGGTCCATCCCAGCCCAGCCGTCACACCCCCGACAGGGTCCAAGGTCCCTGCTTCCCGCGCCCGGCCGCTCGCCGGCCGCGACGGCGCGGGACCGGGGACGGGGGTCTCCGGTCCCGCGCGCGGCGGACCTTCGCCCCTGGGCACGACCCTCGCCGCGACGGTGGACTGGCGCACGTCCCCGCACGTCCCCGCACGCCGCCGCAGGCCAGGAGCCCCCATGGACCACCCCAGCGACCCCGCCGCCCACCTCGCCCCCGAGCCCACCCTGCGCGACCTGACCACCCGTGAGTGCTGGGAGCACCTGGCCCGCCAGCCCGTCGGTCGCCTCGCCTGCGTGCTCGGCGGCAGGGCCGTGCTGCTGCCCCTCAACCACCGGGTGCACGACCGCGCGGTGTGGTTCCGCACGGCCTCCTGGAGCCGCCTCGGCGTGCACCTGCCCGGCCTCGAGGTCGTCTTCGAGGTCGACGACGCCGACCCGCGCACCCGCAGCGGCTGGAGCGTGGTCGCCCGCGGCACCACCGAGCACGTGCTCACCGGCGTGCCCGGCTCCCCGGGGGCCGAGGACCACGGCGATCCCGCGCCGTGGCCCGGCGGCCCGCGCACCATGCTCTTCCGGCTCGTGCCCACCGAGCTGACCGGGCGGCTGCTGCGACCCGCGGCCGTCGTGGCGCCGGTCGGCGTACGTCCCGGGTCGGTGCAGCGCGACCCCGGTCACGTCGCCGTCGCACCGCGCTGAGCCGGGCCCGGCCCGGTTGGTCGGGGCGCCTACCGTCGGTGGGATGGACACCACCACCGACCTCCCCACCGCCGACCCCGCCGACGGGCCCGCCGGACACGACGCGGGCACCGCGCTCGTCGTCGGCGCCACCGGCATCGCCGGCTCCGCGCTCAGCCGGCTGCTCGTCGACCAGGGCTGGCGGGTCCTCGGGCTCTCCCGGCGCTCGGCCAGCGACGTGCCCGGCGTCGAGCCCGTGCAGGCCGACCTGACCGACGCCGCGGCCCTGGCCGCCGCGCTCGAGGGGCACCGCCCCACCCACATCTTCCTCACCGCCTGGGCGCGCCAGGACACCGAGGCCGAGAACATCCGCGTCAACGCCGCCATGGTGCGCGACGTGCTCGCCGCCGTGCGGCCCGCCGGCTCCGTGCGCCACGTCGCGCTGCTGACCGGCCTCAAGCACTACCTCGGCCCCTTCGAGGCCTACGGCCAGGGCGAAGTGCCCGACACGCCCTTCCACGAGGACGAGGAGCGCCTGCCCTACCCCAACTTCTACTACGCCCAGGAGGACGAGCTCTTCGCCGCCGCCGGGCGTGACGGCTTCACCTGGAGCGTGCACCGCGCCCACACCGTCATCGGCTACGCACTGGGCAACGCCATGAACATGGGCCAGACCCTCGCCGCCCAGGCCGCGGTGTGCCGCGAGCTGGGGCGGCCCTTCGTCTTCCCGGGCTCGCAGACCCAGTGGGACGGCCTGACCGACATGACCGACGCCGGCCTGCTGGCCGAGCAGATGCACTGGGCCGCCACCACCCCGGCCGCCGCCGACACCGCCTTCAACACCGCCAACGGCGACGTCTTCCGCTGGCGCTGGCTGTGGCCCCGTCTCGCCGCCCGCCTGGGCGTCGAGCCCGAGGGGTACGCCGACCGGCCCCGGCCGCTCGAGCAGCAGATGGCCGACGCGGGTCCGGTGTGGACGGCGCTGGCCGAGCGCGAGGGCCTCGCCGAGCCCGACCTCGACCGGGTGGCGTCGTGGTGGCACACCGACGGCGACCTGGGCCGCGACATGGAGTGCCTCACCGACCTGGCCCGCAGCCGCGCCGCGGGCTTCACCGGCTACCGCTCCACGCTCCAGGCCTTCCTCGACCTCTTCGACCGGCTCGAGGCCGACCGGGTCGTGCCGCGGGTCGGGTGACCCGCGGCACGCCCGGCCGCGGCGCGCGGGTCAGCTGGTGGGCACCATCCAGCCCAGCACCGGGGTGGACTGCAGCCCGACGATGACGCAGACCAGCAGGAGCAGCCCGAGGCTCCAGCCGATCACCTTGCGGAAGATGTCGCCCTCGCGCCCGGCCATGCCCACCGCGGCGGCGGCGATGGCGAGGTTCTGCGGGCTGACCATCTTGCCGAGCACGCCGCCGGAGGTGTTGGCGGCGGCCATGAGCAGCGGGTCGAGACCGGCCTCGCGGGCGGTCTGCACCTGCAGCGCGCCGAAGAGCGCGTTGGCGGAGGTGTCGGAGCCGGTGACGGCCACGCCGATCCAGCCGAGGATCGGCGAGAGCAGCACGAAGGCCCCACCGGCGCCGGCCAGCCAGGCGCCCAGCGAGGTGGTCTGGCCCGAGAGGTTCATGACGTAGGCCAGGCCCAGCACGGCCATGACGGTGACGATGGCCGAGCGCAGCTCGACGTAGGTCTTGACGTAGGTGCGGGCGGCCTCGCCCGGAGAGACCTTGAGGATCGCGGCGGTGATGACACCGGCGAGGATCATCAGCGTGCCCGCGGCCGGGAGCCAGTTGAGCTTGAACAGCGTGGCCACCGGGTCGCCGGCGGGGTTGGTGATGTCGAGGCCGGGCCAGGCGAAGGAGTAGGTGAAGGGCTCCTCGGCGAGCGCGTCGACGACGGCGGGGATGCTGACGATCGAGAAGATCGCGATGATCACGAGGTAGGGCGCGTAGGCCTTGGCCACGTCGGCGCCGCTGTCGCGGGGCGCCTCCCCGGCGCGCGATCCCGGCGAGGTGCCGCCGGGGCCGCTGGTCGCGCCCCCTCCGGCGGGGGCGCCGCGGCCGGTGGAGGCGGTGACGGTGGTCGAGAGGCCGTTCGGTCCCCGGCGGGTCGAGGTCGCGCGGGCGTCCTCGACCTCGTCGTCCTCGGCGGCGGCCTGCTCGGCGGTCAGCACGTCGGCGGGCGTCCAGACCCGCAGCAGCAGCACGACGGCGGCGGCGCCGACGAGGGCGGCGACGATGTCGGCCAGCGGCACCGAGATGTAGTTGGCGGCCACGAACTGCGCGACGGCGAAGGCGCCGCCGCAGACCAGCGCGGGCAGCCAGGTGGCCTTGAGCCCGCGGCGGCCGTCGACGACCAGCACCAGGATGAGCGGCACGATGACGGCGAGGATCGGGGTCTGGCGGCCCACCATGCCGCCGAGGCCGTCGACGGTCAGGCGGGGGTCGTCGCTGACCGCGGAGGTGACCGAGGCGAGCGTGACGATGGGGGTGGCCAGGGCGCCGAAGGCGACCGGGGCGGTGTTGGCGATGAGCGCGACGGCGGCGGCCTTGATCGGGCGGAAGCCGAGCGCCATCAGCATCACCACGGTGATCGCCACGGGGGTGCCGAAGCCGGCGAGGGCCTCGAGCAGCGCGCCGAAGCAGAAGGCGATGATGATGGCCTGGATGCGCTGGTCGGGGCTGACCTTCTCGAAGGAGCGCCGCAGCACGTCGAAGTGGCCCGAGGCGACGGTGAGGTTGTAGACCCAGATCGCGTTGATGACGATCCACAGGATCGGGAAGAACCCGAACGCCGCCCCGTCGAAGGCCGCGAGCGCGGCCTGGCCGACGGGCATGCCGAAGAGGGCGACGCCGATGACCAGGGCGACGCCGAGGGAGATCAGGCCGGCCAGCCACGCCTGGAGGCGCAGCCCGCCCAGGAGCACGAAGAGAGTGAGCAGCGGCAGCGCCGCGCACAGGGCGCTGAGGGCGAGCGAGTCGCCGACGGGTTGGAGGTCTTGCTGGAACATGCGGGCTCCCGAGGGTGCGGCAGTGGGGGACGGATCCGGGGACGGAGCCCAGGACGGGGTGGTGCGGAGGGTCAGCGGTGGGACGGAGGGGTCAGCGGGCGGCCGGGGTCGGGGCGAAGACGCCGGCGCCGGCGCCCTGGATCGAGGCGTCGAGCACCTCGATGGTGTGGGCCATGCCCATCGGGTGCCCGGAGCGCTCGATGGCCGAGGTGACCTGCATGAGGCAGCCGGGGTTGGCGGTCACCAGCACCTGGGCGCCGGTGGCCACGATGTTGGCGGCCTTGCGGTCGCCGAGCTCGCGGGCCGGCTCGGGGTTGATGATGTTGTAGATGCCCGCCGAGCCGCAGCACAGCTCGGCCTCCGCGATCTCCTTCAGCTCCAGGCCGGGGATGGCCTCGAGCAGGCGCCGCGGCTGCGCGCGCACGCCCTGGGCGTGGGAGAGGTGGCAGGCGTCGTGGTAGGCCACGCTCATCTCCAGCGGGTGGCGGGGGGCGACCGGTCCGAGCTCGTCGAGGATCTCGGAGACGTCGCGCACCTTGTCGGCGAAGGAGCGGGCGCGCTCGGCGTAGGCCGGGTCGTCGGCCAGCAGCGCGGCGTACTCCTTCATCGTCGAGCCGCAGCCGGCGGCGTTGACCACGACGTAGTCGACCCGGGCGACGTCGAAGGCGTCGACGAGGCGGCGGGCGTAGTCCTGCGCCTCCTCCTCGCGCCCGTTGTGGGCCGACAGGGCGCCGCAGCACCCCTGGGCCTGGGGCACCACGACGTCCATGCCCTCGGCGCGCAGCACGCGGGCCGTGGCGGAGTTGACGCCGGGGAAGAAGGCGCCCTGCACGCAGCCCGTCAGCAGGCCGACCACGGCGCGGCGCTGGCCGATCGCGTCGATGTAGGGCGGCAGCGGCTCGGGTCGGCCCAGCCGCGGGGCGAGGCTCTCCATGGCGGCCAGCTGGGGCGACATCCGCTCCAGCAGGCCGGTGCGGCGCAGGGCGCGGTCGAGGCCGGTGGCCTGCATCGCGCGCAGCGGCCCGCGCATCAGCCGCAGCCGCTTGGGGTGCGGGAAGAGGGCGAAGATCAGCCCGCGCAGGGCCTTCTCCCCCGCGCTGCGCTCGTGGCGGCGCTCGACCTGGTTGCGGGTCTGCTCGATGAGGGTGTCGTACTGCACGCCCGAAGGACAAGCGGTCACGCAGGCCATGCAGCCCAGGCAGGCGTCCCAGTGCTCGACCATGGAGTCGGTCATCGGCTCGCCCTCGAGGCCCTGCTTCATGAGGTAGATCCGCCCGCGGGGGCTGTCCATCTCCTCGCCCCACAGCGCGTAGGTGGGGCACGTCGGCAGGCAGAAGCCGCAGTGCACGCAGTCGCCGATGAGGGCGGAGTCGGGCGGGTTGTGGTCGTCGAAGGCGCCGCCGGGGGCGGGCATGCCGAGGTCGACGATGCCGCCCATCTCCCCCAGGGTCTCGCCCTGCCGCGGGCGGGGGTCGCCCCCGGCGCGGGTGTCGTTGCTGGACGTGTCGGTCATCAGATGCCTCCCACGAAGCGGCCCGGCGCGAGCCGGTGGTCAGGGTCGAGCTGGTCCTTCACGCGGCGCATGAGGTCGAGCGCCGGCACCGGTCCCCACACGTCGAGACCGGCCTTGAGGTGGGCCGGGGCGTCGACGACGACGGTGCTGCCGCCGCGGGCGGTGGTGGCACGGCGCAGGCCCTCGACGGCGGCGCGTGCCTCGTCGGGGCCGGTGCCAGGGGGCAGCGCGGCGTAGACGACACCCGCGCCGGCCGAGCCGCGCACGTGCGCCCCGGCGCGCTCGGCCGCGCCGAGCACGTCGGCGAGGCCGGAGAGCGCGAAGGTGCACTTGAGGGCCACGGAGCGCTCGTCGCCGCGCGCCGCGGTGTCCCAGGGGTACGCCGCGCCCGCGGCCGGGGCGTCGGTCGACTCCGAGGCCGCGGCGCCGAGCAGGCCGCGCACGGTGGCTGCCCGGGCGGCGACGCCGTCCTCGCGGCCCTCGAGCAGCACGCTCACGACGCCTCCGCTGCCCTGCGCGTCGCGGGGCCACTCGACCTCGATCGCGCCGGGCACGGCCTGGGCGTGGAGCACGGCCTGCGTCAGGCGCTGCGCCTCGGCGGGAGTGGCGGCGGGGACGCTGACCCACCGGTGGGCGGCGGGGCGGGGGTGGAGCCGGAAGGTCGCGTCGACGACGACCGCGAGGGTGCCCAGGGAGCCGATGAGGAGCTTGCCGAGGTCGTAGCCCGCGACGTTCTTCACCACGCGCCCGCCGGCCTTGGCCACGACGCCGTCGGCGCGCACCACGGTGACGCCGATGAGCAGGTCGCGGGCGCTGCCGACGGCGACGCGTCCGGGGCCGCTGGTGTTGGTGGCCAGCAGCCCGCCGATGCTGGTGCCGGGCACGGTCTCGTCGAGGGCCAGGCGCTGGTCGGCGGAGCCGGCCACCTCCTGCACGGCGCTGAGCCGGGCCCCGGCCTGGGCGGCGACGATGAGGTCGCCGGCCTGGTGGTCGAGCACGGCGTCGAGGCCCGCGAGGTCGAGCAGCACGTCGGCGCGGGTGGGTGGTGCCCCCCAGGTGAGCTTGGTGCCGCGGCCCCGCGGCACGACGACGAGGTCGTGGGCGGTGGCCGCGCGCATCACCTCGGCGACCTGCGCGACGTCGGTGGGTCGGGCCACGAGGCCGGGGCGCACGCCGTCGACGTCGTCGTGCCCGTCGTGCCCGTCCGGGTCGGCCACCTCGGCGCAGGCCGAGGCCAGGGCCTCGCGGGCCGGGGTGTCGAGGGTGGGGGCGCTCATCAGAACACCTCCGCGAGGCCGTCGTCCTGCAGCGGGTGGGCGCCCTTGTGGCGTCCGGGCACCTCGCCGCACAGCCGCGGGGTCGGGAAGACCTTGCCGGGGTTGGAGATGTTCTGCGGGTCGAAGGCGCAGCGCACCATCTGCATGGTGTCGAGGTCCTCGTCGGTGTACATCCGCGGCATGTACTTGGCCTTGTCCATGCCCACGCCGTGCTCGCCGGTGATCGAGCCACCGTGCTGGATGCAGAGGTCGAGGATCGCGCCGCTGACCTCCTCGGCGGCCTCGCCGGCGCCCTCGACGGCGTCGTCGAAGAGCACGAGGGGGTGGAGGTTGCCGTCGCCGGCGTGGAAGACGTTGGCCACGCGCACGCCCGAGGAGGCCGAGAGCTCGGCGATCGCGGTGAGCACCTCCGGCAGGGCGGTGCGCGGGATGACGCCGTCCTGGACGATGTAGTCGGGGCTGATGCGGCCCACGGCCGCGAAGGCGGACTTGCGGCCCTTCCAGATCAGGGCGCGGTCGGTGGGGTCGGTGGCCAGGCGCTGCTCGAAGGCGCCGTTCTCGGCGCAGAAGCGCTCGACCTCGGCGTACTCCGCCTCGACCTCGCCCGAGGCGCCGTCGAGCTCGATGACGAGCACGGCGCCGGCGCCCTCGGGGTAGCCGCAGTGGGTGGCGGCCTCGGCGGCCTCGATGGCCAGCGCGTCCATCATCTCGATCGCGGCGGGCACGATGCCCGCGGAGATGATGGCCGAGGTGGCGGCGCCCGCCTGGTCGGTGGTCGCGAAGCCGACCAGGACCGTGCGCACCTCCTCGGGCAGCCGGGTCAGCCGCACCGTGGTGGAGGTGACCACACCGAGGGTGCCCTCGGAGCCGACGACGGCGCCGAGCAGGTCGTAGCCGGGCGTGTCGGGAGCGTCGCCGCCCAGCGCCACGACGTCGCCGTCGGAGGTGACGAAGTCGGCGCCGACGACGTGGTTGGTGGTGAAGCCGTACTTCAGGCAGTGCGCGCCGCCGGAGTTCTCCGCGACGTTGCCGCCGATGGAGCAGATCTGCTGGCTGGAGGGATCGGGGGCGTAGTAGTACCCGTGGGGGGTGGCGGCGCGGGTGACGTCGAGGTTGATGACGCCGGGGTCGACCACGGCGCGCTGGTCCTCGGGGCGCATCTGGGTGATGGAGCGCATCCGGGAGGTCACGACGAGGACGCCCTCGGCGTGCGGCAGCGCGCCGCCGGACAGGCCGGTGCCGGAGCCGCGGGCCACGTAGGGCACCCGGTGCTCGGCGCAGGCACGGACGACGGCGGCCAGCTGGGCGGTGTCCTCGGGCATGACCACGAGCGCCGGGGTGACGCGGTAGTGCGCCAGTCCGTCGCACTCGTAGGTGCGCAGCCGGGCGTGGTCGCTGATCACCCCGTCGGCGGGCAGCAGCCGGCGCGCCACCTCGGCGACGGCCTCGATCCCCGCCGCCGTGGCCGCGGTGGGCCCGGGCTCCTTGGTCGTGGTCATCGTTCGTCCTCCGTGCTCGTGTGCCTGCTGGGGTGGCTGCTGGGGGGTGCCTGCTGGGAGGTGCCTGCTGGGAGGTGGCGGGGCGCGCCGGGGTGCCGGTGCGCCCGGGACCTCAGTCGGGCTGGGCGGTGAGGCCCGCGCCCTCGATGCCGGCGACCGCGGCGGCCTCGTCGTTGTCGGAGGTGTCGCCGGTGACCCCGACGGCGCCCAGGAGCGCGCCGTCGGCGTCGCGCACGAGCACCCCGCCGGGCACGGGCACGAGCGCCCCGCCGACCGCGGAGGTGACCGCGGCGACGAAGTAGGCCTGCTGCTCGGCGCGCGCCATGATCGAGCGCGAGCCCATGCCCAGGGCCAGGGCGCCGTGGGCCTTGCCGAAGCCGATGTCGAAGCGGCCCATCGAGGAGCCGTCCTCGCGCTCGACGGCGACCACGTGGCCGCCGGCGTCGAGCACGACGACGGTCATCGGCTTGAAGCCGGCCTCGGCGGCGTGCGCGCGGGTGCCGGCGACGATGCGGCGGGCGGTGTCCAGGTCCAGGCTCATCGGGTGCTCTCCTGCGTCGTGGGGGTGTCGGCCTGCGCCTTCCGGGCGGCGCGGCGGCGGTGGAGGATCGGCTCGGTGTAGCCGCTGGGCTGGGCCAGGCCCTCGGTGACCAGCTCGCGGGCGGCGAGGAAGGCCTCGCCGTCGAAGGCCGGCGCCATGGGCGTGTAGGTCGGGTCGGAGGCGTTCTGCTCGTCGACCACGGCGGCCATGCGGCGCAGGGTCTCGTCGACCTGCTCGGCGCTGACCACCCCGTGGTGCAGCCAGTTGGCGACGTGCTGGGCGGAGATCCGGCAGGTGGCACGGTCCTCCATCAGGGCCTCGCCGGTGATGTCGGGCACCTTGGAGCAGCCGACGCCGGCGTCGACCCAGCGCACGACGTAGCCCAGCAGGCTCTGGATGTTGTTGTCGATCTCGGCCTGGCGGTCCTCCGCGCTCCAGCCGGCGGGGTCGCCGAGGGGCACGGTGAGCAGGTCGGCGCGGCTGGAGCGGCGGCCGCCGGCGCGCAGCTCCTCCTGGCGGGCGCGCACGTCGACCTGGTGGTAGTGCAGGGCGTGGAGCGTGGCGGCGGTCGGCGAGGGCACCCAGGCGCAGCTCGCGCCGGCCTGCGGGTGAGAGACCTTGGCCTGGAGCATCGCCGCCAGGCTGTCGGGGGCGGCCCACATGCCCTTGCCGATCTGGCCGTGGCCGAGCAGGCCGCACTCCAGCCCGACGTCGACGTTGTTGTCCTCGTAGGCCGTGATCCAGGTCTCGCCCTTCATGTCGTTCTTGCGCACGACGGGCCCGGCGAGCATCGAGGTGTGGATCTCGTCGCCGGTGCGGTCCAGGAAGCCGGTGTTGATGAAGACCACGCGCTCGCGGGCGACCTCGATGCAGGCCTTGAGGTTGAGGGTGGTGCGCCGCTCCTCGTCCATGATGCCGACCTTGATGGTCAGCGGCTCGAGGCCGAGCACGCGCTCGACGCGCTCGAAGAGGTCGACGGTCAGGCGCACCTCGTCGGGGCCGTGCATCTTCGGCTTCACGACGTACATCGAGCCGGTGCGGGAGTTGGCCAGCTGAGACCGCCCGCGCAGGTCGCGCATGCTGCCGACCGCGCAGACCAGGGCGTCGAGGATGCCCTCGGGCACCTCGCGGCCCTCGCGGTCGAGCACGGCGTCGGAGGTCATCAGGTGTCCGACCTGGCGGATGAAGAGCAGCGAGCGGCCCGGAAGCACGACCTCGCCGCCGTCGGGTCCGGTGTAGGTGCGGTCGGGGTTCATGGCGCGGGTGAAGGTGCGCCCGCCCTTGGTGACCTCCTCGGCCAGGGTGCCGTCCATCAGCCGCATCCAGTTGCGGTAGCCGACGACCTTGTCCTCGGCGTCGACCGCGGCCACGGAGTCCTCGAGGTCCATGATCGTGGAGACCGCCGACTCCAGCAGCAGGTCCTTGACCCCGGCCCGGTCGGTCGCGCCGACGGCGTCCTCGGCGTCGACCTGGACCTCGACGTGGAGGCCGTGGTGCACCAGCAGGACGGCCTCGGGTGCCGAGGCCTCGCCGCGGTGGCCGACCAGCTGGGCCGGCTCGGCCAGGCGGAGCACCTCCCCGCCGCCGACGGTGACGGCCAGCCCGTCGCCGTCCACCGCGTAGGAGGTGGCGTCGACGTGCGACCCGCCGCTGAGGGGGAAGTGCGCGTCGAGCAGGGCGCGACCGCGGGCGATGACCTCGTCGCCGCGCACGGTGTTGTACTCCTCGCCCGGCGCGAGGTCGCCCTCGCGGGGGACGGCGTCGCTGCCGTAGAGGGCGTCGTAGAGGGAGCCCCAGCGGGCGTTGACGGCGTTGGTGGCGAAGCGGGCGTTGAGCAGCGGCACGACCAGCTGGGGGCCGGCGGTGAGCGCGACCTCGTCGTCGACGCCGGAGGTGGTCACCTCGACCGTCTCGGGCTCGGGCAGCAGGTAGCCGATCTCGGTGAGGAAGGCGGTGTAGGCCTCGGCGTCGGGGGTGCCGGGGTGGTCGCGGTGCCACTGGTCGACCTGCGCCTGCAGCTCGTCGCGGCGCGCGAGGAGCTCGCGGGTGCGGGGGGCCAGCTCGTGGACGACCTCGCCGGCGCCCTTCCAGAACACGTCGGGGTCGACCCCGGCCGCCGGCAGCGCCTCCTCGGTGAGGAACCGGTGGAGGCTCTCGGCGACGCTGAGGCCGCCGACCTCGACCCGTCCGCCCCGGTGACCTGTCTGCCCGCTGGTCTCGTCCGCCATGCCGCTCCCTCGTCGTCCGTCTCGCCGGAGTGCCCGATAAGAGCACTCTTGTCAGTTTTTCCGCATTGTGGAACGCTTGGTTCTCATCACGAAACTAGGCAGTGCGCCTGTGTGATGTCAACCACCCGGAGGGAGACCGTCGTGGCGACACCGGAGGACCGCGAGCGGCAGGACCAGCAGACCGGCAAGCAGGGCGGGGTGCAGTCGGTGCACCGGGCCCTGGATCTCCTCGAGGTCGTGGCGGGCCGCGGCGGGCACCTGACCATCGGTGAGATCGCCGCCGCGACCGACCTGCCCGTGCCCACGACGCACCGCCTGCTGCGCACCCTGGTCGACCGCGGCTACATGCGCCAGATGCCCAACCGTCGCTACGCGCTCGGCTTCCGGCTCGTGCCGCTCGGCGCCACCGCCGGCTCCACCGTCGGCGTCGACACCGAGGGCGTGCTCTCCGGGCTCGTCGACGCCCTCGGCGAGACCGCCAACCTCGCCGTGCTCTCGGGCTCCCGGGCGCAGTACGTCGCCCAGGTGCCCTCACGCCACACCATGCGCATGTTCACCGAGGTCGGTCGCCAGGTCGACCTCCACTCCACCGGGGTGGGCAAGGCCCTGCTGGCCCAGCTCGACGACGACCGGGCGCTGGAGCACGTGCGGCGGGTGGGCCTGGCCCCGCAGACCGAGCACACCCTGGCCACCGAGGCCGACCTGCTCGCCGACCTCGCCCTGGTGCGCGAGCGCGGCTACGCCCTCGACGAGCAGGAGCAGGAGGCCGGGGTGCGCTGCGTCGCCGTCGCGGTCGGCCCCGGACCCACCTCGTGGATGGCGGTGTCGGTGTCGGGGCCGGTCACCCGCATGACCGACGACCTCGTCGCCCGCGCCGTGCCGCTGCTCCACGCCGCCGGGCGCCGCCTGCACTCCCCCGCCACCTGACCCACCACCCGACCCGCCACCTGACCGACCACCTGACCGACCACCTGATCCAGGAGACCCCCGTGTCCCTCCCCCCGCTCCCCACCCTCGTGGTCCTCGACGTCAACGAGACGCTGTCCGACCTCTCCCCGCTCGGCGCGGCGTTCGCCGCCGCCGGGCTGCAGGAGCACGAGGCCGAGCCGTGGTTCGCGGGTCTGCTGCGCGACGCCTTCGCCCTCACCGCCGCCGGGGCGCACCCGTTGTTCGGCGAGCTGGCCCGCGAGTCGCTGCTGGTGCGCGCCCACGGCCGGGTCGCCGACCCCGACGCGACGGCCGAGCAGGTGCTGGAGGCGGTGCGCGGACTCCCGCCGCACCCCGACGTGGCCGACGGGATCCGCGCCCTCACCGATCTCGGCACCCGGGTCGTCACCCTGAGCAACGGCCCCGCCGCCACCGCCGAGGCCCTGCTCGGGCGCGCCGGTGTGGCCCACCTGGTCGAGCGCACGCTGTCGGTCGACGACGCCCCCGCCTGGAAGCCCGACCGCCGCGCCTACGGGCACGCCCTCGACGCCTGCGGTGTCAGCGACGCCGCCGAGGCCCTGCTCGCGGCGGTCCACCCGTGGGACGTCGACGGCGCCCGGCGCGCGGGCCTGCGCACGGCGTGGGTCGACCGGCGCGGCTCGCGCTACCCGGCGTACGCCGCTCCCGCCGACCTCACCGTCACCTCGCTGGTGGACCTGGCCGACCACCTGCGGGCGCGCTGAGGCCTCACGGCTCGACGCTCCCCGCGGGGTGCACGACGTCGCCGTCGGGTGAGGACACGGTGACGGCGGCGAGGTTGTCGGTCGGGGCGAGGAACACGTAGAGGACTCCCGGCCACGTCGCCGCCCGCACCGGGTCGACCGTCGTGGTCGCGCCCGCGCGGTCGCGCCACGTCACGCCGGTCACCGCACCCTGGCCGTCGTAGACCACGACGAGGCGCTGCGCCGAGGCCCGCCCGACCACGTCGTCGGGGTCGCTGAGCTGCGAGGTGCGGTCGAGCGGGGTGGGGTCGTCGGGGCGCAGCCGTGAGCGGGTGATCGTGTCGCCCCTGCTGCCCGCGACCAGGCAGACGCTCCGGCCGCAGGGCACGGCCCACACCGTGTGCCGCTTCACCAGCCCCACGGTGTCGTAGCTGGCACGGTCGACCACCCTCACCGCCCCCTCCCCCACGTCGGCCGCGCTGAGCAGGCCGGGCGAGTCGGGCAGACCGGGGGTGAGCAGCTGCGAGCCGTCGCCCACGTCGACGCACCGCTCCACGGAGACCGGCCGGAAGCCGGAGCCCGAGGCACGGAAGGTCACCACGCTGGCCAGGGCGCCGCCGGCGTCGCCGAGGCGGAGCAGGGTGGTGCCGTCCGGACCCTCGGCCACCTCCCACCGGGGCGCCGCGGTCGCCTCGCCGGCGGGACGGAGGTCGTCGGTGAGCTCGGGCAGGAAGGAGTCGTCGGCGCTGCCGGGTCCCAGGTCGACGCTCTCCTGCGCGGGGCAGGCGAAGCCCTCGGCCACACCCCCGCGCCCGGCGGGGCGCTCGCCGGGGTCGACACCCCGGTCGGCGTCGCCGGGCAGCACGGGCAGGCCGGCCAGCAGCGCCGCACCCAGCGCCCCGGCCAGCCCGACGCCCGACAGTCCGGCCACCCAGGTCACCCGGGTCCGCGCGGCCCGGCGCGGCGTGCGCCGGGCACGCTCGCGTCGGGTCAGCTCGTCCCTGACGGCTGCGTGGAGGGCGGCGACGTCGACGTCGCGGGCCTCGGCGGCGCGCTCGAGCGCGCCGCGCACCCGGCCCTCGGTGCTCATCGGCGGCCTCCGTCGTGGTCCTCGGGGGTGGCTGCGACGTCGTGCGGGTCGGCCCGCAGGTGGGCCTCGACCGCCGCGAGGGCGCGGGAGACGTGCGACTTCGCCGTCCCGAGCCGCGTGCCCATGGTCTCGGCGACCTCGGCCAGCGGCAGGTCGAGCCAGAAGCGCAGCACCAGGGCCTCGCGCTGGCGGTGCGGGAGGGCGGCGATCGCGCGGACGACCTCGTCGCGCTCGGCGACGCCGAGGGGGTCGGCGGCGACCTCACGCGTGGCGACGAGGTGCCGGTCGCGACGGACGACCTGGCGGTGCCGGTGGCGGTCGCGCACCTCGTTGACGACGGCACGCTTGAGGTAGGCGCGCAGCCGGTCGTCGTCGCGGAGGCGGGCGCGGGAGGCGTAGACGCGGCAGAAGGCCTCCTGCACGACGTCCTCCGGGTCCTCGGCGCCCAGCAGGGCCGCGAGACGCACCAGGCGGCGGGCCTCGGCGTGAAAGAGCAGGGCGAAGCCGGCCCCGTCCACGCGGTGCACGGCCTCTACGCGGTCCACGGGCCTCCCCGCCTCGTCGGTCGCTGTCCTCACGACCTTCCTACGCCCCGACCCCCGGAAAGGTTGAGAGGCGCGGCGGTCCTACTCCCCCGGCGCCGGCGCGCCGGCCCCGAGGGTCACCAGCACCGTGCTGCTGCCGGCGTCCTCGACGGTGGTCACGACGGCATCGACGACGGCGGCGGCCGCGACGCCCTCGGGCAGCTCGAGCGGGCTCGGGTTCGGTCCGAGGTCGGCGGTGCACAGCTGCCCCTTCGGCACCGTGGCGTCGACGTCGACCTCCAGGGTGTCGGAGTCGAGCGCGCGCACGGCGGTGACCTCGGCCGGGCAGCCGCTGCTGCCGTAGGTCGTGAGCACCAGGGCGTCGCCGTCGAGGGTCAGCTCCGGGTCGAGCTCACCGGCCGGGGGCGCGTCGACCTCGACCTGCTCGGGGACCTGCTCGGGCACCTCGCCCGGGCCCGACGACGCGCCGGAGGTCGCCGACGGGGCCGGCGCCGGGTCGGTGGCCTGCTCGCCCCCGCCGTCGCCGCACCCGGCCAGCAGGCCGGCGGCGGCGAGGGCGGCCAGGGCCGCGATCGGACGGGGGACGGTGGCGCGGGTGCGGGTCATCGCTCTCCTCGAGTAGGGCGTGGTCGCCAGCCTCTCCGACGCGGCCGCTCCCGGGTCGGTTCCCACGCCGCCCCGGCCCCGCCGGGGCCCGTCTCCCCGTCGTCTCAGCGCCAGCCGAGCGCGGGGGCGACCTCGGTGAGCAGCGTGTCGAGCACGTGGGCGCAGTAGTCCACGCCGAGCTGGTTGGGGATCGTGAGCAGCAGCGTGTCGGCGGCCGCGACCGCCTCGTCGCGGGCCAGCTCCTCGACCAGCCGGTCGGGCTCCCCGGCGTAGGTCTTGCCGAAGCGCGCCTTGCCGCCGTCGAGGAAGCCGACCTGGTCGCCGCCGGAGCCCTGGCCGCCGAAGTAGGCGCGATCGAGGTCGGAGACGATCGGGAAGATGCTGCGGCTCACCGAGACGCGCGGGGTGCGGTCGTGGCCCGCCTCGGCCCACGCCTTGCGGAAGCGCTCGATCTGCTCGGCCTGGAGCTCGTGGAAGGGCACGCCGGTGTCCTCGCTGAGCAGGGTCGAGCTCATCAGGTTCATGCCCTGCTGGGCGGTCCACTCGGCGGTCTGGCGCGTGCCCGCACCCCACCAGATGCGCTCGCGCAGCCCCTCGGAGTGCGGCTCGAGGCGCAGCAGCCCGGGCGGGTTGGGGAACATCGGTCGCGGGTTGGGCTCGGCGAAGCCCTCCCCCTCGAGCACCCGGAGCAGCACGGCGGTGTGCTCGCGGGCCAGGTCGGCGTGGTCCTGGCCCTCGCGGGGCTGGTAGCCGAAGTAGCGGTAGCCGTCGACGACCTGCTCCGGTGAGCCGCGGCTCACCCCGAGCTGGAGCCTGCCGCCGGAGATGAGGTCGGCGGAGCCGGCGTCCTCGGCCATGTAGAGCGGGTTCTCGTAGCGCATGTCGATGACGCCGGTGCCGATCTCGATGCGGCTGGTGCGCGCGCCCACGGCGGCCAGCAGCGGGAAGGGCGAGGCGAGCTGGCGGGCGAAGTGGTGCACCCGGAAGTAGGCGCCGTCGGCGCCGAGCTCCTCGGCGGCCACGGCGAGGTCGATGGACTGCAGCAGCACGTCGGAGGCCGACCGCGTCTGCGACTGCGACTGCGGCGAGGGCGTCCAGTGGCCGAAGGACAGGAACCCGATCTTCTTCATGCAACTTTCAACGACTCGGGCGGCCGCCCTGTTCCCGACCGACACGCGGACCACCTCCCCTTAAGTCGAGTCATCTGGTCTACTTTGGGTCGCCCACCCGCCCGAGGAGTCGTCGTGCCCCCAGTCCAGCGCCCGGCCGAGCCGAGCAGCGCCGTGCCGAGCAGCGCCGTGCCGCCGGCCGTCGACGTGCACCAGCACCTGTGGCCCGAGCCCCTCCTCGACCGACTCCGTGCCCGCTCCCGCCCGCCCTACCTGCGCGGCTGGACCCTCCACACCGCCGCCGAGGCGCCGTACGACGTACGCGCCGAGGACCACGACGTGGCGAGCCGGGTCGCGGCCGACCGGGCCGCGGGCACCGGCCTGGCCTGCGTGTCGCTCTCCGCGCCGCTGGGCGTCGAGTCGCTGCCCCGGCCCGAGGCCGACGAGCTGCTCGCCGCGTGGCACGACGGGGCGGCCGCCCTGCCGGGCCACTTCGCCGTGTGGGCCTCGGTCGCCGACGTCGACCCCGACCTCGAGGGCCTCGCCGCCCGGCTGGCTCCCCGTGCGGGCGGGTTCGTCGGGGTGCAGCTGCCGGCGACCTCGCTGGGCACCCCGCAGGGCTGGGACCGTCTCGACGACGTGCTCGCGGTGGCCGCGGCCGCCGACCGGCCGGTGCTCGTCCACCCCGGCCCGGTCGCGGCCTCCCCCGCCGACGCGCCGGGCTGGTGGGCCCCGGTGGTCGACTACACCGCCCAGCTGCACGCCGCGTGGTGGGCCTGGCACGCCGCCGCCGTGCGTGCCCGGCACCCCGGCCTGCGCGTGGTGCTCGTGGCCGCCGCGGGCCTCGCACCGCTGCACCACGAGCGCCACGCCGCCCGCGGCGGGGACCCCGCCCCGGTCGACCCCGATCTCTTCGTCGACACCTCCTCCTACGGCCCGCGTGCGCTCGACGCCGTGGTGCGCGCGCTGGGCGTCGACACGCTGGTGCTCGGCTCCGACCGGCCCTACGCCGAACCCCTGGCCCACCTGCTCGGCGACGCGGCCACCCACGCCGTACGCGTCGTCAACCCGCGGCGCCTGCTCGGCCCGCGAGGTCCCGCCCCGGCCGCCGGTGCCGCCCCCGATGCCGCCCCCGATCCCGACCCCCGCCACCACCGACCCCAGGAGGGCCCGTCATGACCGCACTGCCGACCGACCGGCCGCTGCCCGCCCAGGACGCCGCCGCGATCCCCGACGTCGTGCGCGACCCGCTCGCGCTGACCGACCTCCCCGGGCGTGACCTGACGCCCGACGAGCTGGCCCGCCTGGCCGCGGGGATCGCCGCCGACCCCGCCTCGTGGGCCCACCTGGTGGGCTTCGACGACGACGAGCGGGTCTTCGCCTCCCTGCACCGCGACGCCCACGTCGACGTGTGGCTGCTGTGCTGGACCCCCGACAACGACACCGGCTGGCACGACCACGACACCTCCTCCGGCGCGGTCGCGGTGGTCAGCGGCGAGCTGGTCGAGAACAACCTCACCCTCGCCGCCGGCGCCCTGGAGACCCGCGTCGGCGCCGGGCGGGTCTTCTCCTTCGGCCCCGACCACATACACCGGCTCAACGGCGCCGAGCGCGGCTCGGTCTCGGTGCACGCCTACAGCCCGCCGCTGTGGCGCATGGGGCAGTACGCCGTGAGCGACGCCGGCGTCCTGCGCCGGGTCTCGCTGTCCTACGCCGAGGAGCTGCGCCCCCTGGAGTGAGGCCGGAGTCGGGCCCGCTCAGGCGTCACCGGCCACGTCGCGGCCGTCGGCGGTGTGGGGGTCCTCGTCGATCGCCTCGACCGCGGCGGTCGGCTCGGTCTCCACCCCGGGCGGACGGCGGTCGAGGTGGACCCCGGCGATCATGCAGCGCACCGACCCGCCGGCCAGCTCGATGGTCGGGATGTCGACCGCGACGATCTCGCAGGACTCCTCGATCGCCGCGACCTGCTCGGGGCGCAGGCTGCGCCGCGCCCGCGCCGACATGGCCATCACGTAGCGCCGCCGGCCCTCGGGGGTGCGACCGCACAGCTCGACGGCGTTGCCGGCGAACTCCCTGACCTGCTCCTCGGTCAGCTCCACCACGCGCCGGCCGTTGACCGTGAGCCGCTCGCGCACCTGCTCGCGGCGCGCGACGTCGGGGATCATCTCCAGCGCGATGAGGGCCACGTCGGTGCCGATGCAGGCGATGACGTTGGTGTGGTAGACCGGCACGCCCGCGGAGTCCACGGCGTCGAAGGCCATCGGCTCGTAGCCGAAGTCGGTGCAGAAGCGCTCGAGCACGTGGGTGTCGGCGCGGTGGCTGACCGCGGTGTAGGCCACCCGGGAGACGTGGTCGAGCACCATCGCGCCGGTGCCCTCGAGGAAGATGCCGTCGGGCTCGAGGCCGGAGTAGTCGATGATCGTCTGCACCCGGTAGCTCGACTTCAGCATCTCCAGCACGTCGGAGCGCCGCTCGTGACGACGGTTGGAGGCGTACATCGGGTAGACCCCCACCACGCCGCCGGCGTGGGTGGAGAGCCAGTTGTTGGGGAAGACGCTGTCGGGTCGGGTGTGGTCGTCGTCCTCGAAGACGTGCACCCGCACCCCGGCCCCGCGCAGGGCGTCGGCCACCGCGTCCATCTCGGCCACCGCCCGGGCCGAGATCACCTCGTCGGGCTCGCCCTCGGGGGCCTCGGACTGGAAGGCGTTGTCGGCCGCCGTCGCCGGGTTGGGCAGGAACTTCGCGGCGCGGACCAGGATGACTGCGGACGGGGCTTGAGCACTCACAGGGCCGCAATCTAGGCCACCCGCCGGACCCCTGCGGCATCCAGGTGGGGCCGCGCGGCCGCGGGTTTCGCCAGCCGACCGGCGAAACCCGCACCTGTCGGCCCACGCGTGGGCCGACAGGTGCGGGTCCGGGCCGACAGGTGCCGAGGTGGCCCCTGCCGGCGCGGCCGCCCGGCCTCAGGCGCGCGGGTCGTCGAGCACGTCGCGCCAGGAGTGCTCCGGCTCGTAGCCGAGCATCCGGCGGGCCTTGTCGATGGAGTAGAAGGTCTCGTCGCGGCCCATCTCCTTGCGCACCTCGACGCCGCCGTAAAAGCGCTCGATCACCTCGTCGGTGGTCGCGGCGACCGACATGTCGGCGTTGGCGACGTTGAAGACCTCGAAGCCGAGCCCGTCGGTCTCCAGGCAGCGCTGGGTCATCTGACCCAGGTCGCGGGTGTCGATGTAGGCGAAGACGTTGCGCCGGCGCAGCGCGGGGTCCTCGAGGAAGGCCGGGAACATCTCGGCGTACTCGTGGGGCTCGATGACGTTGTTGATCCGCAGGCCGTAGATGTCGGCGCCGCTGCGGGCGTGGAAGGAGCGCGCGGTGACCTCGCCGGAGACCTTCGACATCGCGTAGGAGTCCTCGGGCACGACCGGGTGCTCCTCGTCGACGGGCACGTAGAGCGGCTTGCGCTCGCCCTGGGCGAAGCAGATCCCGTACGTCGTCTCCGAGGAGGCGAAGACGACCTTGCGGATGCCGAGCCGGGTCGCGGCCTCGAGCACGTGGTAGGTGCTGAGCACGTTGATCTCGTACGTCGCCGCGTCGGCGCGGATCATCGGCGCCGGGATCGCCGCGTAGTGCACGACCGCGTCGTAGGCCGAGCCGCGGGTCAGGTCGAGGTCGGGGTCGTTGAAGTCGGCCTGCGTCGGCACGCCGGCCATCGCGGAGTAGGTCTCCCCCGCGTCGGTGAGGTCGACCCGCAGGTCGGTGACGTCGGGGTGCCCGAGCGGGGTGAGGTCGGCGTTGGTGACCTGGTGGCCCTGGGCCGCGAGGTAGGGGGCCACGTGGTGTCCGGCCTTGCCGCTGCCGCCGGTGAAGAAGATGCGCATGCCTCCACCCAACCACCCGGGGCCGTGCCGTCCGCCCACCCCAAGGGGCCAGTGCCGGCCCCGGTCACATCCCCCCGACGCTGTCGCCCTCGGTGAGGAAGGTCGGCCAGCGGCCCGGCTCGGCGTCGCCGGTGCGCACGACCGGGCTCACCGGCGTGCACCGCAGGGTCGACACCTCGCAGGAGACCACCTGCTGGGCGCGCAGCGGGTCCACGGCGTGGCGCTGGCGGATCTGCTGCGCGACACCGAAGAAGGTGTCCTCGTCGCTGAAGGCCACCAGCGAGAAGTGCCGCCAGGGGGCGTCGACGTCGCGGCGCTCCCCGGTGTCGGCGTCGTAGGCGACCGCGGGCGTGGGCCACACGCCGACGTCGAGGAGCGTGCTGCGGTCCGGTGAGAGCCGTCCGGTGCCGAACTCCATGGCCCGTCCCGGCACCCGGGTGCGGCCCGCGCCCCGCACGCCCACGTGGTAGCCGTCGGCGAAGACGGTCTCGTCGAGACCCTCGAAGGCGGGGACCCCCAGCGGGGCCTCGCCGGCCTCCGTGCTGGAGCCGTCGGCGAGGTCGATGGTCGCGTCGTCGTAGAAGAGCCGCTCGTCGCTGACCCCGCGCAGCAGCGGCATGATCTCGCCGTAGAGGTCGGCCAGGTCGTCGCCGTCGTCGGGCTCCTCGTCGGGTGTGCGGTAGAGCTGCTCGCCGGTGCGGGTGTCGAAGGCGGCGACCTGGAGCACGTGGGTGCCGTAGTCGTCGGTGGGCCCGCGCGACTGGTCGACGGTGGCGAGGACCGAGCGGTCCGCCGACACCGCGAGGTTGCCCCAGCCGACGTCCTCGACGCGCTGGGTCGCGCCCTCCGCGCTGGTGAACATCAGCGTCGACCCGCGCATCCAGTAGGCCCCCGTCGCGCCCAGCACGTACTGGTCGACCCGCCGCCCGAGCCGCACGCTGCTCTCCCCCACGTGCAGCGTGCCGTCGTGGAGCCACGAGGGCGCCGTGGCGTCCCAGGTGCTCGACCCCACCGGCAGCTCGAAGGGCGGCGCGTACGTCGCACCCGTCGACGTGCCGCACCCCGCGAGCAGCAGGGCCGACCCGACGATCCCGAGCGCTGTAGGGCGGATCTCCACCACGTCATGGTCGCACGCCCCGGGACGGGACGTCCGCAGACAGCAAGAGGCCCTCACAGCGAGCCGTGAGGGCCACTTGGCGTTGTAGCGGGGGGACTGCGCACGCCTGCGCTCGTCCCGGTGACCGTCGCCACTCCCCCGCTGCGCAAGGCACCTGCCAGGGCCCTGCCACCCGGTACTCATCGCTGGATCGAAGCACGTGGCGCGGACATGCCTACGCCCGTACGGTCGAGACCCTGGCTCAGCCTGGGGCGGCGTCGTCACCAGTCCCTCTGATGAGCTTCGCCGGGACGCCGCCGACGATCGTGTGGGCCGCTACGTCCGTGGTGACCACTGCGCCGGCAGCCACGATCGCACCGTCTCCGATCGTGACACCAGGGACGACTGTCACGGAGGCACCGAGCCAGACCTGGCGACCGATCACGATCGGCGCTGGGAGCATGTCTGCCCGCCGCGCGGGATCGACGCTGTGGTTCAGGGTGGTCAGCGTGCTGCCGTGGCCGATGAGTGTGCCGTCGCCGATGGTGATGCCGCCGGTGTCCTGGAAACGGCAGCCGATGTTGATGAAGACATCCCTGCCGAGGGTCAGGTTCCTGCCGAACTCGCTGTAGAACGGCGGGAAGAGGGCGACCGACTCGTCGATGTCCTTGCCGGTGAGCTCTGCCAGCAGGTGTCGCACCTCCGCGGGTGTGCGGTAGCCGGTGTTGAGGTCGGCGGTGATCCGCAGGGCGTCTTGGGCTGCGCCGTGCATGAAGAGGTGTTCTGCTGAGCCCCCTTCGATCAGCGCCTCGCGGTTCACGTGGTCGAGGAAGTCCTGAAGGTCCATCTCAGTCACCCTGTACCTCGACGATCGCCGTGACCGGGCCGTCCAGCTCGGAGATCCGCTGAGCGGCGTCGCCGTCCAGCCTGCCGAGGACCACGATGCCCGGATAGTAGGACTGATCGCCGTAGTAGAGGACGAGGTCGTTGCCAGGGGCGTAGTAGCCCAGGTCACCCACGTCGGGGTCCGCGCCCTCGGGCTGACCGGCCAGGGAGAGCGGCGACGGGAGCGGCCCGGTCTTCTCCACGTTGTCGTGGTCCATCATGTCGATGGTCACGGGCAGCTGAGCGACCAGGTCCCGGGCGGTCGAGCTCTCGGCGAGGGTGGACTGGAAGCGCTGCCCGCCGATGGTGATCTGGATCCTCATCCTGCTCTCCTCTTCCTTGGCCGAGGCGGTGCTCTCCGTGTTCAGGGACGTCGTTGGGCTGTTGCTGGCAGGCGCAGTTTGCGGGCGCGTGTCGTCGCCGGGCTCGGGACGGCCGCAACCCTCGCCGGTCACTGCGATGGCGGTGGAGAGCACCACCGCCCCCAGTGTTCTCGACATCGGGATCGCGATCACAGCGTGAGCAGGACCTTGGTCGCCGTGCGCTGGTCCATGGCCCGGTACCCCTCGGCGGCCCTCTCGAGCGGGAGGGTGAGGTCGAAGACCTTGCCGGGGTCGATCGTGCGGTCCCAGATCAGCTGGATGAGCTCCGGCAGGAAGCGCCGCACCGGGGCGGGACCCCCGTGGAGGTGCACCCCGGCCATGAAGAGCTCGTCGCCGGGGACGGCGATGTCGTGGGAGACCCCGACGAACCCGACGTGCCCGCCGGGGCGGGTGGAGTGGATCGCCTGCATCATGGCCTCCTGGGTGCCGACCGCCTCGATGACCGAGTGTGCGCCGAGTCCGTCCGTGAGCTCCTTGAGCCTGGCGACACCGGCCTCGCCGCGCTCCTCGACGATGTCGGTGGCACCGAACTCGCGCGCCAGTGCCTGACGGTCGGCGTGGCGGCTGAACGCGATGATCCGCTCGGCACCGAGCTCGTGGGCCGCCAGGATCGCGAGCAACCCCACCGCGCCGTCACCGACGACCGCCACGGTCTTGCCCGGTCCCGCCTCAGCCGCGACGGCGGCGAACCAGCCGGTCCCGAGCACGTCGGAGGCTGCCATCAGGGACGGGATGAGGTCCGGCTCCGGCATCCCCGGAGTCGCGACCAGGGTGCCGTCGGCGAGGGGGATGCGGGCCAGCTCGGACTGCGTGCCGAGTGTGCCCATCATGACGCGGTGCGTGCAGTACGCCTGGTAACCCGCCAGGCAGATCTCACAGGTGTTGTCGGATGCCCAGAAGGAACCGACGACGAAGTCACCGACCTTGATGGTGCGGACGTCAGCCCCGATCTCCTCGACGACCCCGACGTACTCGTGGCCCATCACCTGGTGGTCGACGGGCTCAGCTCCCCGGTAGGGCCACAGGTCGCTGCCGCAGATGCAGGTCGCCGTCAGGCGGAGGATCGCATCCGTGGGCTCGGTGATCTTCGGGTCCTCGCGGTTCTCGACCCGGACGTCCCCGGGACCGTGCATGACTACTTGACGCATCGCGGCGCACTCCTCTTCGTTGCTTCGGTTCGTTGCTTCGGTTCACGTGGTGGCACCGACGCTGCGCCACGACGTCGAGTGAACCTGCTGTCCCGATCCGCTGGAAGTCACTGTCGAGAGGTGTACTGACAGGGCATCCCTCGTGGCTCTCATCCGCGCCGGGAGCGGCTTAGGCTCGGCAGCGTGGATCAGCCCCATGACGTGCGCCAGGAGGTGCGTGAGTTCCTCACCACACGCCGCGCTCGGATCACCCCTGACCAGGTCGGCCTCCCGATCACCGGCACTCGGCGCGTGCCCGGACTGCGCCGCAGCGAGGTCGCCGCCCTGGCGGGTCTGAGCGTCGAGTACTACGCCCGGCTCGAGCGCGGGCAGATCACCGGCGCCTCCACCGGCGTCCTCGACGCCCTGGCTCGCGCCCTGCAGCTCGATGAGACCGAACGCGCCCACCTGCTGGACCTGGCGCGCGCCGCCGACGGCATCCCGACCTCGGGACGCGCACGCCGTCGTACGCCGGGCAAGGCCGCCTCGCGACTGAGCCTGCAGTGGGCGCTGGAGGCGATCACCGACGGCGTCGCGTTCGTGCGCGACCCCCACCAGAACCTGCTCGCCACGAACGCGCTCGGTCGTGCGTTCTACTCGCTCGTCATCGGCGACGGCGGGCGGATTCCCAACCTCGCCCGTTTCCAGTTCCTCGACCCCGCCTCCCGCGACTTCTACCCCGACTGGGAGCTGTTCGCCCAGATGTGTGTGGGGATCATGCGCGCCGAGGCGGGCCGAGACCCCCACGACCGGGGACTGCAGGACCTCGTCGGAGAGATCGCCACCCAGAGCGAGACCTTCCGTCACCTGTGGGCCGACCACAACGTCCGCTCCCACGGTGCCGGCACCAAGCGCTTCCAGCACCCGGTCGTCGGCGAGCTGACCCTCGCCTACGAGGAGCTCGCCATCACCGCTGAGCCTGGGCTGGTGCTCATGGTCTACACGGCCGAACCCGACTCCCCCTCGGCCCAGCGTCTCCGTCTGCTCGCTTCCTGGGCAGCACCCGCAGACCCCTCTCGACCACCGCTCCACGAACACGTTGAAGGAACCTGATGCAGATCACCCGCAGCTCGATCGACACCGCCCGAGGCCCGGCTGACTGGTTCACCGGCGACGTCTACATCGACCCCGTCGCCGCCGCACCGTCCCCGTCACGCGTCACCGCGAACCTGGTCCACTTCATGCCCGGGGCGCGCACCCACTGGCACCGCCACCCGCTGAGCCAGACCGTCTTCGTCACCGAGGGCGTCGGCCTGTGCCAGCGCCGCGGCGGACCGGTCGAGATCATCCGACCCGGCGATCGTGTCCTCTTCGAGGCCGACGAGGAGCACTGGCACGGCGCCGCCCCGAACCGGCTCATGGTGCACCTAGCCCTCAACGAGGGCGACGTCCAGCACGACGTCGTCCACTGGCTTCAGCCCGTCACCGACGCCGAGTACACCGCAGCACCGGTGACTCAGGCCTGAGTGGAGTCGATCTCGCGGGAGCGGGGCTGGATGTCCGTCCGACCCTGATGTCCCTTCAGTGGCTGCGCACATGCAAGAGGCCCTCACAGTCAGACTGTGAGGGCCTCTTGGCGTTGTAGCGGGGGCAGGATTTGAACCTGCGACCTCTGCGGAACGACGTGCCCGGAGGCGTCGCCGGTCCCGATAGCCACGCAGTCGGCCTCGACATGGCGCGGCCTGTGGGCGGATTCCGCTAGAACTTGCTCATGCTCATGTTTGTCTTCGGCGCTGGTGCGTCGTTCGATAGCGACCCCGCACGCCGCCTGGGTGACCCTGACCTGCACCCCATTGACACTGAACACCGCCCGCCACTTGCGGCTGGTCTCTTAGACCCGTCCAGTCGCCGTGGCAAGGAGGTGGTGGCGGCTTTTCCGCGTGCGGCTTCCTTGATCATGCAGTTGCGGCAGGCCACCGCTCAGGGCCTCGACGTTGAGGAGGTTCTTGAGCAAATCAAGTTGGCCGAGGACACCTACCCCGAGACCGCGACTCAACTCCTCGCGTTCCGCGCATATCTAGCGCGGCTGATGGACGAGGTTCCAGCCGAGTGGGTCGAGGAATGTCAAGGGTTGACCAATTATGTTCTCGCCCTAGCGCAAGCGGACCGCTGGAACGTCGAGGTCCGCGGCGGTGCGCTCGGGACCCCCATTGGATGCGTCACCTTCAACTACGACTCAATGCTCGAGCAAGCGGTCCGCAGCGTCTTCGGGCTACACCTGAACGACATGGACAAGTACGCGACGCATCAGCGCATCCACGTCTACAAGCCACACGGCTCGGTGACTTGGAGGCGAGAGTCCCAATGGGACATGTCTCCAGGGAGCTGGCTAGATGGAGTCGGCGGACTAAACCACGCGATCGAACTTGCCCCGGCCCTGAAATGGGGCGACCGATGGGCGTATGTGACGGACGACCGGTACCAGGACCCAGACGACGCCACGACCGCATGGCTTCCCGCTCTCTCGATCCCGGTGCGCAGCAAGTCCGAGTTCACCATGCCGGAGTGGCATCGGGTCGAGATGGTCGCGGACCTTGCCAAGGTGACCGCAGTGATTGCGGTCGGTTGGCGTGCCCGAGAGCGACACTTTCTTCAGCTCCTGCAGGACGAGATGCCCTCCCGACCGGCTCGCCTAGTGGCAGTCGCGGAATCAACCGAGGCCGCCGAGGAGACCGTGAACAACCTGTGGGAGACCGGGCGCTTTAACTCCTATGCCATTTCAAGCCTCGGATTCAGCGGCTTCGTAGAGACGCCGACTGAGCCGTACTCGCAGAGGGCGACTGTGGATCGGACGCACCTATGCCTGCAGGACGTGCTCTCGGCCGGACCACAGTCAGGTGTCTGGACCGGCCGAACGCCTGGGCCCGGCCTCGCAGCCGACCTTGCGCCGGCCGCCCTGATCAATCCGGGTTATGTCGACCTTTGAGGAGCGACACTCGCCTCCCATCGGGTTTCACTGACCCTCTTTGTTTTGGAGCGTTACAAGGAACGCGTGAAGCCGGATAGCGCAGGCGACCACAATTGCACCAACGATGACTGCGACTCTGACTGCGCGGAAAGCGACACCTCGAGACGCGGGGCACGTTCTCTGCTGAGGAAGCGGCGCGGGTGCAGGTCCTTGCAGAAGGCGCCAAGCCTGACGTGGGCGACCTGGCTGCGTTCCTGTTTGGTACCGGCTGCCGCGTCTCCGAGGCACTGCACTGCGTGTCATGGCCGATGTTGACCTCGACGCTAAACCGTCCGTGCCGAGGCACCAAGACCGCGCAGGCTGACCGCCTGCAGTCGATCTCCACCGACCTCACGGAGCGGCTGCGCCTTCGTGTTGACGCGCAGGGCCCCAGGGGTCTGCTGTTCGGCGTGACCTACGTCGCGACCAAGGCAGGACAGTCACGCGACCGCAACGACGTCTCCAAGGCACTGCGCCGCATGTTCGCAGTGGCAGGAAGGCAGTGGGCAGGAACCCACACGTTCCGCCGCTCTGTCGCGTCGTGGCTCAACGTAGCCGGGGCGCAGCCTGCCGAGATTGCCAATCAGTTGGGCCACGCCGACACCAACCTCACGGCTGGCTACTTGGGCCGGAAGACGCAGCCCACCCGCCCACCTGACGTGATGGTGCTCCCGACGCCCGAGGCGACACCTCGCGCCGTTGAGTTGGGGAATAAGTTGGGGAACCGCCCAAAACGGCGACAAGGCCTGACCTGCGTTTCCGCAGGTCAGGCCTTGTCTCTTGTAGCGGGGGCAGGATTTGAACCTGCGACCTCTGGGTTATGAGCCCAGCGAGCTACCGAGCTGCTCCACCCCGCGCCGGTGAACAGAACATTACAGACGTCGCCCGGGAGGCACAAATCGGGGCCCGGACGACGTCGTCCGGGCCCCGATCGGGTGCTGCTGGTGCTGCCGTCAGGAGGTCGGCGAGGCGCTCTCCGACGGGCTCGCCGAGGCGTCGGCCGAGGGCTCGTCGCTCGCGGTGTCGCCCCCGTCGGAGCTGTCGGAGCCGTCGGACCCGCCCACGCCGCCGGGGCGCGACTCGGCCAGGGTGATGGCCTGGCTGATGAGGTCCTGGGCTTCCTGGTTCTGCGCCTGGTACTCCGCGAGGTCCTGCTCGGCCAGCGCAGCGTCGGCGGCGTCGAAGGCCTCCTGGGCCTGGTCGAGCAGTTGGGCGATCTGCTGGTCGACGGTGAGGTCCTCCCCGCCGCCGTTGCCGCCGCCGTTGCCCCCGTTGCCCCCGTTGCCGCCGGGGTCGACCGGGTCGGGCAGCTCGGTGTCGTCGACGCCGAGGGCGACCTGGAGCGCGTCGGTGAGGCTGCGTCCGACGCCGACCTCGTCGCCGTAGGAGACCAGCACGAACTGCAAGATCGGGTAGCCCGAGCTCGACGCCGAGCGCACGGCGTAGACCGGCTCGATGTAGATCAGGCCGTCCTCCACCGGCAGCGTGAGCAGGTTGCCGAAGATCGGGTCGGAGGTGCCCTGGGAGTAGGGCAGCAGCGCGTCGCGCACGCCCTCGTCCTGGGCGAACTCGTTGGCGATGAGCCCGGGTCCGGGCGTCGTCTGGTCCTGCAGCTCCAGCACGCTGAGCTGGCCGTAGGTGTCCGACGTCGCGTCGGAGTCCACCGACATGAAGGAGGCGAGGTTGTTGCGCTCGAAGGGCACGAAGACCGAGGTCAGCGACCACTCCCCCTCGCTGGTGGTGCTGCCGTCCTGGTTGGCGAAGAGCCGGTAGGGCGGCTGCAGGCTGGTCGAGGCCGAGTTGGGGTCCTCCGGCACCTCCCAGCGGTCGTTGCCCTGGTACCAGTCGTTGGCCTCGGTGACGTGGTAGCGGGCGAACTGGTAGCGCTGGACCTTGAACAGGTCCTCGGGGTAGCGCAGGTGCTCCATGAGCTCCTCGGAGATCGAGTCGTAGGGCTGGACGGTGCCCGGGAAGGCGCCCTCCCAGGCCCGCAGGATCGGGTCCTCGGTGTCCCACTCGTAGAGCGTCACGGTGCCGTCGTAGGCGTCGACGGTGGCCTTGACCGCGTTGCGCATGTAGTTGATCTCATCGGTGGGGATCGGCTGCAGGCCCACATTGTCCTGGAGGGAGTCGTCGATCATCGTGGCGAACGACTCCTTCTCCGCACCGGGGAACCGGTCGGTGGTCGTGTAGCCGTCGACGATCCACTGCACCCGACCGTCGATCAGCGCCGGGTAGGCGTCGCTGTCGATGGTCAGCCAGGGGGCGACCTTCTGGACCCGCTCGCTGGGGTTGCGGTCGTAGAGCACCTTGGAGTTCTCGTTGACCCGGCCCGAGAGCAGGAAGTTCGGCTCGCCGTACTTCACCGCGAACATCAGCTGGTCGAAGGTGTTGCCGATGTCGACGCCGCCGTCGCCGTCGTAGGTGGTGCGCTGGTCGGTCTCGCTGTCGTTGGCCAGGCCCAGCTCGACGTCGGCGTCGTCGGCGTCGGCCTTGCCGACCACCGAGTAGTCGGGGCTCTGCTCGCCGAAGTAGATCCGGCTCTCGTAGCCCTCGTCGCCGAGGTTGGACAGCGTGTCCTGGCCGGCCTGGTTGCCCTCGGCCCACACGATGCCGCCGTCGTTGTCCTCGCTGGCCGCGACCGGTGCGTTGGTGGCGGTGCGCTGGTTGGCGAAGGCGGCGATCAGGCCGTTGCCGTGGGTGTAGGTGGTGTGGAGGTTCGACCAGTTGCGGTCGCCGGCCGGGATGCCGGACTGGTCGAGCTCGCGCACGCCGAGCACGAGCGCGCGGTCGACGCCGTCGATCTCGTAGCGGTCGACGTCGAGCACGGGCGCCACCGAGTAGTAGGCGCGACCCTGCTGGGTCTGCTCGAAGGTGTCGCGCACCAGCCGCGGGTCGATGAGCGGCACCGAGGTGACCTGACCGTCGACCTGCGAGAAGTTGCCCGCGTCGGCGGTGGCGGTGCTCTGGTACTCGGTGGTCTGCACGTCCTCCAGGTCGTACGCCGTGCGCGTGGCGTCGATGTTGGCCTGGATGTACTCCTCCTCGCGGTCGGCCTCGGAGGGGTTGACCTGGAACTGCTGGACGATGCCGGGCCAGATGATGCCCAGCAGCACCGCCGACAGCGCGAGCAGCGCGATGCCCACCGACGGCAGCGTCCAGGTGCGGCGCCACACGTTGAGGAAGAACAGCACCGCGCAGATCACCGAGATGCCGATGAGGATGTTCTTGGCCGGCAGCACGGCGTTGGCGTCGGTGTAGGTGATGCCGGTGATCAGCCCGCCGGCGTCGGTGGCCAGGTCGAAGCGGTCGAGGTAGTAGTCGCCCGCCTTCGCCAGCACGAAGAGCCCGAGCAGCACCGAGAGCTGGGCCTGGGCCGCGCCGGTGAGGCGCTCGCTGGGCACCTGCAGCCGGATGCCGCCGTAGAGGTAGTGCGTCAGTGCCGCGGCGAGCAGGGCGACCACGAAGGTCGCCATCGCGAAGTCGACGAGGTAGTGCAGCCACGGCAGGTCGAAGACGAAGAAGCCGGCGTCGCGGCCGAAGTGCTCGTCGTCGTAGCCGAACTCGCCGCCGTTGCGCCACAGCATGAAGGTGCGCCACTGCCCCGCGCCCGAGGTGCCGGCGAAGACCAGCAGCACCGCGCCGACGGCCAGCACGAGCCAGCGCCGGATCGGGTTGACGGCCTCGCGGTAGCGGTCGAGGCCGTTCTGGTCGGGCATGCTCACGAAGAGCGGGCGGGTGCGGAAGGCGATCACCACGTTGACGCAGACCACGAGCGCCATGAGCAGCCCGAAGACCGCGAACATGCCGACGCGGGTCCACAGCACGGTGGTGAACACCGAGGTGTAGCCGACCGAGCCGAACCACAGTCGCTCGGTGTAGAAGCTGGCGAAGGCGGTCAGCGCGAAGAACGCGACCACCAGCACCGCGCCGGTGATCACCAGCGCGCGCGATCGACTCCGTGGCCTGGGCGGCGGGGAGCCCTGCTGCTCCTCGTCGTACGTCTCACTCACCGTGGGTCCCTCTCGTCACTGCGGTCGTTGCTCATGTCGGTACTCGTGTCGCTGCTGCTGTCGTGGGTCGCGTCCGGGACGGAGCCCGGGGCCGGGTCGGCGCCCGGTTCGCCGGGGTCCTCGAGGAGCGTGGCGGCCAGCAGCTCGACGAGGGCGGGCACGAGGTCGGCTCCCCCGACCACCTTGGAGTCGTCGTCGTGGCTGCGGAAGCGCATCGCGCAGTACGCCGACCCGTGCCGGGTCACCCCCGCGGCGATCCGCAGCTCCTGGCGCTCCGGGTGGGTCCGGGCGAACTCGGCCGCCGCGTCGGGGTCGGACGGCACGTCGGCGTCGGCGCCCGGCGGCAGCACGAAGCGCTCGACGACCGCGGCGCAGCCGGCCACGTCGGCGGGCCACACGATGGTCCCGAGCACCTGCTCGAGCAGCTGGTCGGGGCGCAGCTGGTCCTGCTCGATCGCGGTCAGCGAGCCCTGCTCGGTGGAGGCGTCGAGGCCCATGACCGCGGCGAGCGCCGGCTCGTGCTCGACCAGCTGGCCGGTGTCGACGAGGGCGAAGAGGTGCGCCGGCTGGTCCCAGCCGCTGGTGGCGACGTGCTGCTCGATCTCCAGCACGGCCGCGGCCAGCGCGGGGTCGACGTCGAGGTCGCTCAGGTCGTCGAGCAGGTCGTCGCCGGGAAGGTCGCCACCGGGAAGGTCGTCGCCGGGAAGGGGGTCCTCAGGCGTCATCGGGCACGTCCTCACAGCTGGGAAGGGCGGCGTCGGGGTCCTCGACCCAGTCCTGGATCGCCGCGAGGGTGGAGTCGAAGGTGTCGGCGCGCAGCAGCCGGATGCCGTCGACGTCGGCGCCGAGGGCCTCCTCGCAGTTGTCCGGGGGCACGAGGAACAGGGTGGCGCCGTCGTCGGCGGCGCCGGCGATCTTCTGCTGGATCCCGCCGATGGGGCCCACCGAGCCGTCGAGGGCGACGGTGCCGGTGCCGGCGATGACCTCCCCTCCGGTCAGGGAGCCCTCGGTGAGGGTGTCGTAGATGCCCAGGCTGAAGACCAGGCCGGCGCTGGGGCCACCGATCTTGGGGTCGATGGCCACCGAGACCTCGAAGGGGAAGCGGTAGCCCTCGCCGGGCACGACGCCGATGCGGGGCTGGCCCTCGACCTCCTCCGGGGTGATGCTCACCTCGCGGCGCCGACCGTCGCGCTCGATGACGACGGAGAGCGGCTCGCCGGCCTCGGCGCCGGAGACGGCCGCGACGAGCTGACGCGGGGTGCGCACCGGCTCCCCGCCGACGCTGCGGATGATGTCGAGCGGCTCGAGCACGCCCTCGGCGGGGGTGCCCTCGTCGACGAAGTAGACCTTCACGGCGCGCTCGACGTCGTAGCCGAGCTTCTCCAGGGCCACGGCGGTGGCGACGTCCTGGGAGGTCACCATCGAGATGGCGCCCTGCTGCTGGTCCTCCTCGGCGCTCTCGTCGTCGGGGTGGATGAAGTCGTAGGGGTAGACGGCGTCCTCGGGGTCGGCCCAGGCCCGCAGCAGCGTGAAGAGGCTCGACCCGCCGGTCTGGCCGGGAGGTGCCGCGGCCGAGACCGAGACGGTGGTCATGCGCAGCTGGCCGGTGTCGCGGTAGGTCTTGGCGCCGCGCACCTGGATCGTCTCGTTGCCCTCGGGCTGGGCGAGCACGTCGACGGTGGTGCCGGGGGCGTAGGTGCCGAAGGGCAGCCGCACCAGCGAGGTCACGAGGAACAGCGCGAGGACCAGCGGCGCGGCGATGAGCGCGGCGATGGAGCGCTGGGTCATGGCGCCAACTGTCTCATTGGTCACCAACCGTCCCGTCCACCGGCTCGCGTGCCGCGAGCCAGGGCGGACCGCCCGGTCGGTCGGGCGCTCGGGTCAGGACGCCCGGCGCGACTCGCCGGGGCGCTGCGAGGCCGCGGGCCCGCGGGGCGCGCGCGAGGGGCGCACGGCGATGCCGGTGCTCCGGTCGCGCTCGGGGGCGGGGGCGGCGTAGCCGGCGCGGTCGGGCCGGGCCAGCGCGCCGGCCATGCGCTCGAGGGCGGCCTCGCGGTCGACCTGCTCACGCGGCTCGCGACCCACCCAGCCGACCCAGGCCATGGCCAGGACGGCGACGACGGCGGCAGGCGCCAGCCAGAGCAGGATCTCCACCTGTGCAGGGTAGGTCGCCCGCGGGCCGCGGCGGCGCCGAAACGCCGGGCGCCGGCTCGGGCAGTGGTCGCCCGGGCACCGCTCAGGGGGTGCCGACCCACTCGTCGGTGCCGTCGACGAAGCGCTGGTGCTTCCAGATCGGCACCTCCGCCTTCAGCGTGTCGATCAGCGCCCGCGAGGCCGTGAAGGCGTCACCGCGGTGGGCGGCGACCGTGGCCACGACGACGGCGATGTCGCCGATGGCCAGCGACCCGGTGCGGTGCACCGCCGCCACGGCCTGGACGTCGTGGTCGGCGGCGACCTGCTCGCAGACCGCCTCGAGCCGCGCCAGGGCGGTGGGGTGGGCGCTGTAGTCGAGTCCCACGACACCCGCGCCGTGGTCGTGGTCGCGCACGCGGCCCACGAAGAGGGTCAGGCCCCCCGAGGTCGGGTCGTCGAGGGCGTCGAGCACCTCGGTGACGTCGAGCGGGTCCTCGCGCAGGGCGGCCAGGCGGACGGCGGGATGAGCCATGGGCGCGACCCTACTCACTGTCCCACTCACCGCCGGCGGGTTGGGGCTCACGGCGTACCGTGGGGCCATGAGCAACGACTCCGGCGACACCCCGAACGACTCCGGGAACGGCCCTGACGACAGCGGTCAGAACCCGTTCAAGGGCACGCCGTTCGAGCAGTTCTTCAACCAGCTCGGCGGGATGGGCGGGGGCGGCGGCGCCACGCCCGGCGGCTTCGGGTTCGGCTTCGGCACCGGCGGCTCCGGAGCGAGCGGTGGCGGCGCGAGCGGTGGCGGAGCGGGCGGGGCCGGCGGCTTCCCCGGGTTCCCCGGCATGGGCGGCCCCGGCGGCATGCCCGACCTCAACCAGCTCTTCGGCCAGATCCAGGCCATGATGCAGCCCTACGACGGCCCGCTGAACTGGGACGTCGCCCTCGACACCGCCCGCAAGGCCGTCGCGCAGCAGCCCGACCCCTCACCCACGCAGCGCCAGAAGGACGCCGTGGCCGACGCCGTGCGCCTAGCCGACCACTGGCTCGACGACACCACCGCCTTCCCCTCCGGCGTCACCTCGACCGCCGCCTGGAGCCGCGCGGAGTGGCTGGTCGGCACCGTCGAGGTGTGGAAGGTGCTGGTCGAGCCGGTCGCCAAGCAGACCGTCGACTCGTTGGGCTCCGCCCTGCCCGAGGAGGCCCGCGCGGCCTCCGGCCCCCTCCTCGGCATCATCGGCAAGGCCGTGGGCGTCATGCTCGCCAGCCAGGTCGGCTCCGGCCTGGGCGCGCTGGCCTCCGAGGTGCTCACCGCCTCCGACGTCGGCCTACCCCTGGGCGCCGCCGGGCGCGCCGCCCTCGTGCCGGCCAACGTGGAGGCCTTCGCCGCCGGCCTCGACGTCAGCACCGACGACGTCCTGCTCTACCTCGCGCTGCGCGAGGCCGCCCACCAGCGGCTCTTCGCCCACGTGCCGTGGCTGCGCGAGCACCTGCTCGGCGCCGTCACCGCCTACGCCCGCGGCATCGAGATCAACGCCGAGGCGATCCAGAGCCGCATCGAGGAGCAGATGCGCGGCGTCGACCCCACCGACCCCGAGTCGATGCAGCGCCTGCTCGAGGGCGGGCTCTTCGACATGCCCAAGTCCCCCGCCCAGGAGGCCGCGCTGCTGCGCCTGGAGACGACGCTGGCCCTCGTCGAGGGCTGGGTCGACGAGGTCGTCGGGCAGGCCACCGCCGAGCGCATGCCCGCCGCGGCCAAGATGCAGGAGGCCGTACGCCGCCGCCGCGCGGCCGGCGGCCCGGCCGAGGACACCTTCGCCTCGCTGGTCGGCCTCGAGCTGCGCCCGCGCCGGCTGCGCGACGCCTCGACCCTGTGGGGCTCGCTGCGCACGCGTCAGGGCACCGAGGCCCGCGACGGGGTGTGGATGCACCCCGACCTGCTGCCCAGCGCCGCCGACCTCGACGACCCGCTGGGCTTCCGCGAGGACGCCGCCGCCCCGGCCGAGATCAGCGAGTCGGACTTCGACGCCGAGCTGGCCAAGCTCCTCGACGGCGACCTGCCGGACGGTGACCAGCCCGGTGGCCAGCCCGGTGACCAGCCCGGTGAGGGCCCGACCCCGGCGTGAGCCTGCACGCCGACGCGCTCGCGGCCCTCGAGGCCTGGGCGGCGCCCGACGCCGCCCAGGAGGCGCTGCGGGTGCGCTACGTCGCCCACCTGCGCGCCCATCACGACGGTCTGGAGCGCGGCTGCCGGCCCGACCACCTCACGGCCAGCACGCTCGTGCTCGACCACGACCGCGCCCACGTGCTGCTCACGCTGCACGCCAAGGCGCGGGAGTGGTTCCAGCTCGGCGGCCACTGCGAGCCCGGTGACGCCACGCTGGCCGGCGCCGCGCGGCGCGAGGCCACCGAGGAGTCGGGGCTGCGCGACCTGGTCCTCGACCCGGTGCCGGTGGAGCTGAGCGAGCACCCCGTGCCGTTCTGCGGCCCGCGCGACGGGGTGCTCGTGCACCACCTCGACGTGCGCTTCGTCGCCGTGGCCGCCCCCGGCGCGCAGGTCGCGGTCAGCGAGGAGTCGCTCGACCTGCGCTGGTGGCCGGTCGACGCGCTGCCGTCGGGCCCCGACGGGCGACCCGACCCCGACATCGCGGCCCTCGTGGCCCGCGCCCTGCACCGGGCGGGTCAGTCGACGCCGTCGGCGCTGCCGTCGGCGGGCGGCTCGACCCGCGCCGCCGCCGACCAGCCCAGCAGGTAGCCCTTGGCCCGCTCGGCCTGGGGGTAGCGGTCGACCCACGCCCAGAAGCGGGCGTCGTGGCCGGGCTCCAGCAGGTGGGCCAGCTCGTGGACCAGCACGTAGTCGATGACCCAGGCCGGCATCCCCTGCAGCCGCGCCGAGAGCCGGATCGAGCGGTCCCCCGGCGTGCAGGACCCCCAGCGCGAGCTCTGGTTCTCCACCCACCGCACCGTGTCGGGCACGGCCATGCCGCCGAGGTAGCGGTCGTTGAGCGACACCGCCCGGGTCCGCAGCTCCTCGTCGCTGGGCAGGCGGCGGCGCTCGGCGCGCTCGAGGCGGGCCAGCATGGTCTCCACCCACTCGGCCTCCTCGCTGGGCGAGAGGGTGTCGGGCACGAGCACGACGATCCGGTCGCCGTCGCGGTAGGCCGAGACCGTGCGCCGGCGCCGCGTCGAGCGGCGTACCTCCACGTCGGGGCGCGCCCGCGAGCCCGCGGGGTCGCTCGTCGGCGGCGGTGACATGGACGACAAGTTAAGCCTTGGCGCCCGCCCAGGCGAGGAGGCGCTCCCGGGGCCAGGTCGTCACGATCCGCTCGGGGTCGATCCCGGCGGCCTCGGCGCGCTCGGCGCCGTGGTCGAGGAAGTCGAGCTGGCCCGGGGCGTGGGCGTCGCTGTCGATGGAGAAGAGGCAGCCGATGTCGCGGGCCAGCTCCAGCAGCCGGGTCGGCGGGTCGCGGCGCTCCGGGCGGGAGTTGATCTCGACCGCGACGTCGTGCTCGGCGCAGGCCTCGAAGACCGCCCGGGCGTCGAACTGCGACTCCTTGCGGGTCCCCCGCCCGCCGGTCACCAGCCGGCCGGTGCAGTGGCCGAGCACGTTGGTCCAGCGCTGACCGACCGCCGCCACCATGCGGCGGGTCATCGCGTCGCCGTCCATGGCCAGCTTGGAGTGCACGCTGGCCACGCGTACGTCGAGCCGCGCCAGCATCGCGTCGGTCTGGTCGAGCGAGCCGTCGTCGAGGATGTCGACCTCGATGCCCTTGAGCAGCGTGAAGCCGCCGGCGGGTCCCCCGAGGTGGTCGTTGACCGCGTCGACCACGTCGAGCTGGCGGGCCAGCCGCTCGGCGCTGAGGCCGCGGGCCACCTTCAGCCGTGGCGAGTGGTCGGTCAGCACCTGGTACTCGTGGCCCAGCTCGATGGCGGTGAAGGCCATCTCCTCGATCGGCGAGCCGCCGTCGGACCAGTCGGAGTGCGAGTGCAGGTCACCGCGCAGCAGCGCGCGCAGCTCCTGCCCGCCCGTCGCCAGCGGACCCGCGTGCTCGGCCTCCAGCCGCGCCAGCCGCTCCGGCCGGATCCCGCGCACGGCGTCGGAGACCACCGCGGCGGTGCTGGAGCCGATGCCGGGCAGGTCGGTGAGGGTGCCCTCGTCGACGGCCCGGGCGACCTCGTCGTCGTCCATCGTGAGCAGCGTGGCCACGGCCCCGCGGTAGGCCTTGACCTTGTAGGTGTCCTCCCGGCCCCGCTCGAGCAGGAAGGCGATGCGGCGCAGTGCCGCGACCGGGCCGTCCGTGTAGGCCCCGTCCTCGGCCATGCTCAGCGACCCTGGAAGTGCGGGCGCCGCTTCTCCTGGACGGCGCGGATGCCCTCCTGGAGGTCCTCGGTGGCCATGGTGACCGGCTGGGCCAGCGCCTCCCACTGCAGGGCGTGCTCGAGGTCGGCGTGGCCGCCGCGCAGGGCCAGGGTGGTCAGCCGCGCGGCCACCGGGGCGGAGGCCGCCACGCCGGCCGCGGCGTCCAGCACCTCCTCCAGGAACGTCTCCTGCTCCACCACCCGCGAGACCAGGCCGAGTCGCAGCGCCTCGTCGCCCTCGACCAGGCGCCCGGTGAGGAAGAGGTCGCGAGCCGCGGCCGGACCGACGACGTCGGGCAGCAGCCAGGTGCCGGCCATGCCCGGGTGCAGCCCGAGCTTGAGGAAGGGCACGCCCATCCGCGCCCCGCGCGCGGCCCACCGCACGTCGCAGGCCAGGGCCAGGCAGAGCCCGGCACCGATGGCCGGGCCGTTGACCGCGGCGAAGGTGGGCACCTCGAGGCGCCGGATCGAGAGCCAGGCGCGGTAGAAGGCCATCATCCGGGTGCGGTGGCGGTCGACGCCGGCCTCCGGCTCGCTGGCCAGCCAGCTGGTGACCCCGCCGGAGGTGAAGGCCGAGCCCTCCCCCGTGACGACCACCGCGCGCAGCGACGCGTCGCCGGCCAGGTCGTCGACCGCGCGCACCCACGAGGCCGTCATCTCCTCGGTCATGGCGTTGCGCTGCTCGGGGTTGTCGAGCACCAGCAGGGCGACGCCCTCGCGCGGGCGCTCCACGCGCAGGTGCTCGTAGGTCGTGGGCTGGTCCGAGGTGAGGTCGGTCATGGCCCCGAACATAGCGGCCGACCCGCCCGCGCGGAGCCTGTGGAGGGCCACCAACGGGCCGCACGCAGGCGGGGTAGGAACGTCGCGTGCACCCCGACTTCTCCTCTCCCCCGGCCGCCCGCCCCCGGACGTCGGGCGCGCCGGTCCCTCCCCGGCGGCCGACGCTGCGGCCCGGCCTGGTCGTCGCGACCCGTGAGGCCGGCCGCCTCCAGGTCGGTCTCGACGAGCCACGGCGGGTCGTGCTCCCCGACCACCCCGACGTACGCCGGCTCCTCGCCGCCCTGCGCGACCGCACCCCGCCGACTCCCACGACGCCCGAGGGCGTGCGCGCGCTGACCGCCCTGGTCGGGGCCGGCCTGGTCGTCGACGCCGACCTGCTCGACGCAGCCGGCGCCGGCACCTGCTCGACGACGTCGCGCACCACGACGCGCGAGCGGGTTGACGGCGTAGGAGGAGACCCAGGTGACGTCGTCGTGCACCGGCTCGGGCGCCAGCACCACCGGCTCC
>NZ_CAKASO010000022.1:0-63526 GCF_916862475.1 Nocardioides sp. Leaf374 | reverse complement strand
CGTCGGCGCCCGCGCCCGCACCCCCTCCACCCGGGTGAGCATCGACGCCGCCGGCGTGGTCGACATCCGCACCGCCGCCGAGGAGGAGGCCGCCCACCAGGTGGCGCTCGCCTCCGCCGCGGTGGCCGACCGCGAGGCCGCGGAGCAGCGCACCATCGAGGCGCTCGAAGAGGTCGCCCTCGCGGCGCGGCAGCACGCGGAGGAGCTGCGGGCGGCCCACGACGCCCGGGAGGCCGCCGAGCAGGCCGCCACCGAGCAGGCCCGCCTGCGCGCCGAGGCCGAGTCGCTCGCCGAGCAGCGGGCCATCGACCGCCAGGCCGTCGAGTCGTCGGTGCGTCACCAGGCCGAGCTCGTCGAGGCCGCGCTGCAAGATCGTCTCGAGGCCGAGCAGCACGCCGCCGAGCTGGCCCGCGAGCTCGCCGAGGCGCGCGAGCAGCTGCTGGGACGACCGGTCGCCGCCCGCCCCGTCGCCGACTCGCGCCACCGCGGCGACGCCGACGAGGAGGCGGGCTCCCCCGTGACCACCGGCGAGCGGGCGTCCGGTGCGGCCACCGACGTCACCCGCACCCGCGGCCGCGCGTCGCTGGTCGCCCTGGTCCTCGCCGTGGCCGCCCTCGTGGCCGCCGCCGGTGTGGCGATCGGCGGCAGCCCCACCGACGCCGTCGTGCTGGGCCTGGCGCTGCTCGCCGTGCTGCTGGTCTACGTCGGCGCCCGCGCCCGCACCCCCTCCACCCGGGTGAGCATCGACGCCGCCGGCGTGGTCGACATCCGCACCGCCGACAGCCACCACAGCTTCGACCTCCAGCAGCCCGCCACCGAGGTCGAGGTGGTCGGCGAGCCCGGCAGCCGCGGCTGGGAGGTCAGGTTCGTGCGCCGCAGCCTGCCGCCCGTCGTCATCACCGCCAAGACCGTCGACCCCGAGGCCTTCACCCGCGCCCTGCGCGCGTGGCGCCCCACCGCCTGACCCGCGACGAGTGACGGACGCCCGCGCTCGTCACTGCTCGTCGAGTGGCGCGGGCCCCGGGGACCTCGCCCCCGCTCGGTCCCGCCTAGCGCCGGTGCACGGCCCTCCGAGTCAGTCGCGCAGAAGTGGCGGGAAACGGCAGCCTCAGGGCCCATCGACGCGTCGTTTCCCGCCACTTCCGGGGCCCACCGACGGGGCAGCCGCCGAGGCGCTCGGCAGCGCGCGGTCAGGGGCCGGGTGGACTCGCGCGACCTCGACGGGCCCATGGCTGGCCCGCCGAGTTGTCCACAGGGCAGCGGCACACCGGTGGTTTCGACGCGCCGGTTCGGGTTAATTTAACCGTACGGTCCCCTCGGTCCTGGGGCCGGTCCCCTCGGGAAGGACCCCTTCGTGAAGCCCTCTGCTCTCGTCGCTGCCGCCGTGACCGTGTCACTGCTGAGCATCGTTGGCTGCTCGGAGGATCCGGAGCCACGAATCGCAGATCCCAGCCCGTCACTCGCGCCGTCTGATGGTGAGGCACCGACGACAACCCCCTCGCCCGAACTCCCCCGTGCGGCGGAAGGAACGAACGCCGCGGCCGCTAAGTCGCTCGTTCGCTTCTACTTCGATCTCGTCAACTACGCACAGACTTCTGGTAAAGCCGAAGTGACAACGCAGATAGTGAATCCAAATTGCTCGGCGTGTGCGGGCGGAACCGAAGCCCTCGCCGCGATCTTTGATGCAGGGGGGAAAATTGAAGGCGGCGATGTGCGCGTCGTGGGCTTGGACGCTGCCCCGGTCCGAGGCGGTCTGATTCAAGGATTCACCGTTACCGCGACGACCGAGACGTCGCCGCAAACAATTAGGATCCCGGGGGATGACCCGAAGCGCTACGAGGGTGGGCCCGGGAAGTACGAGTTCATCGTCGAACAATTCCAGGGATCTCTGCGAGTGCTGCGTTGGCAGCGGGCAGACGCATGAATCGGTCACAGGCATTGTTGTGGACCCTTGTGACCGTCGGACTGCAGGGGGTTGTCCCGGCGACGGCGGATGACCCCGGTGTGCTGCCAGGCGACGGCGCGTTCTGGGCCAACAACGCTGTTGAGACCCCGCCGTCTCAAGCGGACTCAGTTACTCAAGCCGGAGAGTCAGATTCTGCAAGTCCCACCCCGGGTGCATGGTCGTCGAGCCCCATCTGCGCAGTCGGCGGCGCTCAAACCTGCGCCGAACCTCAATTGTGCCCAGACGGGACACCGGTCACTCTCTGGACCTTCACGTCGCCCGATGGAGAGGTGTGGGAGACAGGCACCTCCTGCCCCACTAATTCACCAACCGCAATAGTCGCTCCCCCACAGGTCACCCCCGGCATGGTGCAGCGAGCACTCGAGCGCGTACCGCTGCCCGAGCCGGACCTCTCGGTCCAGCCGCCCGGGGGCAGGACTCTGATCAACTTCGAGACCAACTTCTTCACCGCCGCCGAGCCCTTCACCGAGACCGTCACCCTGCTGGGGCGACGCGTCGACCTCGACATCACCCCCAGCCAGTTCCGGTGGGCCTTCGGCGACGGCGAGGGGCTGAGCACCACCGAGCCGGGAGCGCCGTACCCCGACCTCGAGCTGACCCACACCTATCTCGAGCAGGGCCAGGTGCGGCCGCGGGTGACCACGGTCTACACCGCCGACTACCGCGTCGACGGCGGGCCGTGGCAGCCGGTGCCCGGCAGCGTCGACATCACCAGCGACCCCGTCGACCTCACCGTCACCGAGGTGACCAACCAGCTCGTCGACTACCGCTGACGCCGCCTCAGCCGCGCGGCGCGAGCCCTGCGCGGAGCCGGTCAGCGATCTCGGCGACGGCGGCGCGCGAGCTGCGGCCCACGCCGACGATGTTGAAGAAGCTGTGGATCTGGTCCTCGAAGCGCTTGAGCTCGACCGTGACGCCGGCGTCGGACAGCTTGCGGGCGTAGGCCTCGCCCTCGTCGCGCAGCGGGTCGAAGCCGGCGGTGCAGACGTAGGCGGGGGCCAGCCCCTCGGGGACGTCGGCGTACGCCGGCGACAGGCGCGGGTCGCGCGGGTCGAGGCCCTCGGTCATGTAGCTGTCGTTGGCCAGCTCCATGAACTCCGCCGACAGGTAGAAGCCCGCCCCGAAGAGGCGCAGGCTCTCGGTGGCGCGGGTCGCGTCGGTGGCGGGGTAGACCAGCAGCTGGAACGCGCACGGCAGGCCCGAGCGGGCCGCCTCCAGGGCGACGCCGGCGGCGAGGTTGCCCCCGGCGGAGTCGCCGCCCACGGCGATCCGGTCGCGGTCGACCCCGAGCTCCTCGACGTGCTCCACGGCCCAGCGGTAGGCGGCGACGGCGTCGTCGTAGGCCGCGGGGAAGCGGTGCTCCGGCGCCAGCCGGTAGTCGACGGCCAGCACGAGGGCCTCGCCGCGCTCGGCGAGGATGCGGCAGGTCGCGTCATGGGTGTCGAGGTCGCCGAAGAAGAAGCCGCCGCCGTGGAAGAACACCAGCAGCGGCGCAGGAGGCTGCCGTACGGCGACCGACACCCGGGCGCGCGGCGTGTAGAGCCGCGCCGGGAGCCCGGCGACCTCGAGGTCGCGCACGGCGCCGATCGGCTGCTTGCCGCCGGCCATCGCGGTCTGCACCCGCGCCTGCACCCGGCCGTCGGGGAAGGCCATCGTCTCGATCGGCGGATCGCCCGAGAGCTTCTGCAGCTTCAGCATCAGCTGGGTGTCGACGGCGAGGGTCTGCCCGTCGAGCACCACCGGGGAGCCCGCCAGCCGCCGCTGGACGGACGGCGGCAGCGACATGGCGGCGCCGAGCGCGGCCTTCTGCGCAGCGTGGGCGAGGGCCTGGAGGGGCGATCCGTTACTCACGAGTAGGGAACCTAGCCGACGGACCCGTCCAGCGACAGGAGATCCGGCCACAGGAGATCCGGCCACAGGAGGTCCGGCGTCGACGGCCCCGTCACTGGTAGACGCGCACGTGGTCGACGACGAGGTACTGGGGGAAGGGAGTCTCCGGCGGGACCGGACCTCCCAGGTCACCGCCGATCGCGAGGTTGAGCAGCAGGTAGAACGGCTTGTCGAAGGCCCACAGCCCCAGCTGCTCGGCCTCGGCGCGCGACACCCCGCCCCACGGCCGGCCGTCGAGCTCCCACTCCAGCCCGTCGGGCCCCCAGCCGACGGCGTAGGTGTGGAAGCCGTCGGAGAGGGGCGCACCGGCGTCGTGCTCGCGTGTGACCTGCCAGCGGGTGCCGGCCTCGGTGGGCCCGTGGATGGAGCCGGTGACGAGGGTCGGGCTGCGCCCGACGTGCTCCATCACGTCGATCTCCCCCGAGCGTGGCCAGCCCACCTCCGCCCGGTCGGTGCCCATCGCCCAGAAGGCCGGCCACGTGCCGACCCCGGCGGGCACCTGCGCGCGCACCTCCAGGCGGCCGTACTGCCACGACAGGCTGCTCTCGGTGGTCAGCCTCGCCGAGGTGTAGTCGCGCACGGTGCCGTCGGCGCAGGTGTGGCCCGGCGCCGAGAGCGCCGAGACGACCAGGTGACCCTGGCCGTCGAGCGAGGCGTTGGCCGGGTCGTCGGTGTAGCACTGCAGCTCGTTGTTGCCTCCGCCGTGGCCGAAGGCGTCGGGCTGCCAGACAGCAGGGTCGGGCGGGGCGCCGGCCTCGCCGTCGAACTCGTCGGACCACACCAGCCCGGGCGCCCCGACGGCGCCCTCCTCCCCCGGTGACACCGGGGACGCCGGGGACGCCGGGGACGCCGGGGACGGCGCGGCCGGACCCGACGGGTCGGCCGGGTCAGCGGCGTCCGGCGCGCCCGAGCAGGCGGAGCAGCCGGCGAGCACGGTCGCACCGAGGCCGAGCGCGGCCAGGCTGCGACGGGCACGGAGCCGGACTCGACGTGCCACGACCCCTCCTCCGTCTCCCACCCGCGACCGCGCCGCGCGGGGCGTCGTACGGCGTCCAGTGAACCCCGCCCGCGTCGCGCGGCGAAACCGGCGCACACCGGTCCGGCGCACCGATCTCGCGAGCCGTCGCGCGAGACACCTCCCGTTCACGCGCGACTGCCACACTGGCCCCATGTCCGCCGAGATCGTCGAGAGCCACGACGCCGCGCCCGAGGAGCCCTTCGACGTCGAGCCGCCCTACGTGCCCGACGACGAGGCGCTGGCGGCGGTGGAGAAGTACGACGACCGGTTCCTCGACCGCGAGCTGAGCTGGCTGCGCTTCAACCAGCGCGTGCTGGAGCTGGCCGAGGACCGCGACCTGCCGCTGCTCGAGCGGGTCCGCTTCCTGGCCATCTTCACCAGCAACCTCGACGAGTTCTTCATGGTCCGCGTGGCCGGCCTCAAGCGGCGCATCGCCGCGGGCCTGGCCGTGCGCGCGGCCAGCGGCCTGATGCCGCGCGACGTGCTGCACCACATCTGGACCACCACGCGCGAGCTCAGCGAGCGCCAGGCCCACCTCTTCCGCGACGAGATCGTGCCCGCGCTGGGCGACCACGGCATCGAGCTGGTGCGCTGGGACGACCTCGACCGCGAGGAGCAGAAGCAGTGCAAGCGGATGTTCAAGGACCGGATCTTCCCGGTGCTGACCCCGCTGGCCGTGGACCCGGCCCACCCCTTCCCCTACATCTCGGGCCTCTCGCTCAACCTCGCCGTGCTGATCCGCAACCCCAAGACCGGCAAGGAGCACTTCGCCCGGGTCAAGGTGCCCCCGATCTTCAGCCGCTTCGTGCCGCTGGGCAACGAGCGCTTCGTGCCGCTGGAGGACGTCATCGGCGAGCACCTGCGCCGGCTCTTCCCCGGCATGGACATCCTCGAGGTCCACACCTTCCGCGTCACCCGCAACGAGGACCTCGAGGTCGAGGAGGACGACGCGGAGAACCTCCTGGCCGCGCTGGAGAAGGAGCTGCTGCGCCGCCGCTTCGGCCCGCCGGTGCGCCTCGAGGTCGAGGAGTCGATCTCCCCCGGCGTGCTGGAGCTGCTCAAGGAGGAGCTGGGGGTCAGGGAGGACGAGGTGTTCCACCTGCCCGGCCCGCTCGACCTGCGCGGCCTGCACGGCATCGCCGACATCGCACGCGAGGAGCTGAAGTACCCCGCGTTCGTGCCGACCACCCACTACCGCCTCGCCGAGGTCGAGTCGGCGGCCCCGGTCGACGTCTTCAAGGCCGCGCGGCGCCACGACGTGCTGCTGCACCACCCCTACGACTCCTTCGCCACCTCGGTGCAGCGCTTCATCGAGCAGGCCGCCGCCGACCCGCACGTGCTGGCGATCAAGCAGACGCTCTACCGCACGTCGGGCGACTCCCCGATCATCGACGCCCTCATCGACGCCGCCGAGGCCGGCAAGCAGGTGCTGGTCATCGTGGAGATCAAGGCGCGCTTCGACGAGCAGGCCAACATCCGCTGGGCCCGCAAGCTCGAGCAGGCCGGCTGCCACGTGGTCTACGGCCTCGTCGGGCTCAAGACCCACTGCAAGCTGGCGATGGTGGTGCGTGACGAGCCCGACGGCATCCGCCGCTACACCCACATCGGCACGGGCAACTACAACCCCAAGACCTCGCGGATGTACGAGGACCTGGGCCTCATCACCACCGACGAGCGCATCGGCGAGGACGTCGCGCACCTGTTCAACAACCTCTCGGGCTGGTCGCGCAACGCCTCCTACGACGAGCTGCTCGTGGCCCCCGACTCGGTGCGTCTCGGCCTCGTGGAGCAGATCCACCAGGAGATCAGCCACCACCTGGCCGGTCGTCCCGCGCGGATCCGTCTCAAGGCCAACTCGGTCGTCGACGAGGCGGTCATCGACGCCCTCTACCTCGCCTCGCAGGCCGGTGTGCCGGTGCAGCTGCTGGTGCGCGGCATCTGCTCGCTGCGCCCCGGCGTGCCGGGCCTGTCGGAGAACATCGAGGTCCGCTCGGTGCTGGGCCGCTTCCTCGAGCACAGCCGGGTCTTCCGCTTCGAGAACGGCGGCGAGCCGGTGGCCTGGATCGGCTCGGCCGACATGATGCACCGCAACCTCGACCGCCGCGTCGAGGTGCTGGTGCGCCTGCCCGGCGAGGAGAGCCTGGCCGAGATCGACCGGGTGCTCGACATCGCCTTCGACCCCGAGACCGACGCCTGGCTGCTCGACAGCGACGGCACGTGGACGCGCAACCACGGCCCGGTGCACCTGCAGGAGAAGCTGATCGAGGGACAGCGCCGGCGGCGCCAGAGCCCCTGACTTTCCCGCAGGGGGCCCCTTGCGCCTAGCATGGCCGACGGTTCTTTTCCTCCTCACCAGGAGTTCTCCGTGGGTTTGCGTTTCCGGCCGGTCGAGACGGCGTTCTACGACCAGTTCTCCGAGTCGGCCCAGCACCTGCTGGTCGGCACGGGCCTGCTCGCCGAGTCCCTCGACGGGACCGCCGACCTCGCCGACGTGGCCTCGCGCATGCGCGAGGCCGAGCACGCCGCCGACGAGACGACCCACGCGATCATCCGCCGGGTCAACCAGACCTTCGTGACCCCCTTCGACCGCGAGGACATCTACGCGCTGGCCTCGGGCCTCGACGACGTCATGGACTGCATGGACGAGGTCGTCGACATGCTCATGCTCTACGAGGTCAAGGCGATGCCCACCGAGCTGCTGACCGACCAGGTCGACGTGCTCCAGCGCTGCGCGGAGATCACCGCCGCCGCGATGCCCAACCTGCGCTCGATGCAGTCGCTCGACGAGTACTGGATCGAGATCAACCGGCTCGAGAACGTCGGCGACCGCAACCACCGACGGATCCTCGCCCACCTCTTCTCCGGGGAGTACAAGGCGATGGAGGTGCTCAAGCTCAAGGACATCGTCGAGGGCCTCGAGGCCGCCATCGACGCCTTCGAGCGGGTCGCCAACACCGTCGAGCAGATCGCCGTCAAGGAGTCCTGAGCCCCTCATGGACCTCGCGATCGTCATCGCGGTCGTCGTCGTCGCCCTGGTCTTCGACTACACCAACGGCTTCCACGACGCCGCCAACGCCATCGCCACCTCGGTGTCGACGCGGGCGCTGACCCCTCGGGTCGCGCTGGGCATGGCCGCGATCATGAACTTCATCGGCGCCTTCCTCGGACAGGAGGTCGCCAACACCGTCGGCTCGGTGATCACCCCGGAGTCCGGGGGGTCCCACGGGCTGGTGATCGTGATGTCGGGCCTGCTCGGGGCCATCGCGTGGAACCTGCTGACCTGGTACTACGGCCTTCCCTCCTCCTCCTCCCACGCCCTCATCGGCGGCCTGGTCGGCGCGGCGCTGGCCTCGGGCTCGGTGGTGAAGTGGGACGTCGTGGTCGACAAGATCATCCTGCCGATGATCGCCTCGCCGCTCTTCGGCTTCGCCGCGGCCTTCCTGCTCATGCTCGGCATCATGTGGGGCTTCCGGCGGCGCAACCCCCACCGCACCATGCGCGGCTTCCGGATCGCCCAGACCCTCTCGGCGGCCGCGATGGCGCTCGGTCACGGCCTCCAGGACGCCCAGAAGACGATGGGCGTGATCTTCCTGGCCCTGGTCACGGGCGGGTACGCCGGCGCCGACGACGACCTGCCGATCTGGGTGATCCTGGCCGCGGCAGCGGCCATCTCGGCCGGCACGTGGGCCGGCGGCTGGCGGATCATGCGCACCCTGGGCCGACGCATCATCCACCTCGACCCCGCCCGCGGCTTCGCCTCCGAGACCGTGGCCGCCGGCGTGCTCTACACCACCGCCTTCGTCTTCGAGGCGCCGATCTCCACCACGCACACCATCACCTCCGCGGTGATGGGCGCCGGCGCCACCAAGCGCTTCTCGGCCGTGCGCTGGGGCGTGGCCCGCTCCATCGTCACCGCCTGGGTGCTGACCTTCCCCGCGGCCGGCGCCGTCGCCGCGGGTCTCTACTTCCTGTGCAAGTACGTCTTCCAGCTGCCATGAGCCGACCTCTCTCCGACGACCACCGGCCCCGCCGGACCTTCGCCATCATCAGCCACCCCGACGCGGGCAAGTCGACGCTGACCGAGGCGCTGGTGCTGCACGCCCAGGTGATCACCGAGGCCGGCGCCGTGCACGGCAAGGCCGGGCGCAGCGGCACCGTCTCGGACTGGATGCAGATGGAGCGCGACCGCGGCATCTCCATCACCTCCGCCGCGCTGCAGTTCGAGTACGCCGACCACGTCGTCAACATGGTCGACACCCCCGGCCACGCCGACTTCTCCGAGGACACCTACCGCGTGCTCTCGGCCGTCGACTCGGCCGTCATGCTGGTCGACGCCGCCAAGGGCCTCGAGCCGCAGACCCTCAAGCTCTTCCGGGTCTGCGCCCTGCGCGGCATCCCGGTCATCACCGTCATCAACAAGTGGGACCGCCCCGGCCTCGACCCGCTGGAGCTGATGGACGGCATCGAGAAGCAGATCGGTCTGCGGCCCACCCCGCTGACCTGGCCGGTCGGCATCGCCGGCGACTTCCGCGGGGTGCTCGACCGGCGCAGCGGGGAGTTCATCCGCTACCTGCGCACCGCCGGCGGCTCCACCCGCGCCCCCGAGCAGCACCTGCCGGCCGAGCAGGCCGCCGCCGAGGAGGGCGAGGCCTGGACCACCGCCCAGGAGGAGCACGAGCTGCTCTCGGCCGACGGCGCCGACCACGACCAGCAGCGCTTCCTCGACGGCGCCACCACCCCGGTGCTCTTCGCCTCGGCCCTGCTCAACTTCGGCGTCGCCCAGATCCTCGAGCGGCTGCTCGAGCTCGCCCCTCCCCCGCACGCCACGCCCACCGAGGCGGGCGGCGTGCGCGAGGTCGACGAGCCCTTCAGCGCCTTCGTCTTCAAGGTCCAGTCCGGCATGGACTCCGCCCACCGCGACCGGCTCGCCTACGCCCGGGTCTGCTCGGGCGTCTTCGAGCGCGGCATGGTGGTCAAGCACGCCTCCACCGGTCGACCCTTCGCCACCAAGTACGCCCAGGCCGTCTTCGGCCGTGAGCGCTCCTCGGTCGAGACCGCCCTGCCCGGCGACATCATCGGCCTGGTCAACGCCAACGCCCTGCGGGTGGGCGACACCATCCACGACGGCCCCGCCGTGCGGTTCCCGGCCATCCCGACCTTCGCCCCCGAGCACTTCATGAGCGTGCGCGCCAAGGAGTCGGGGCGCTACAAGCAGTTCCGCCGCGGCATCGAGCAGCTCGACCAGGAGGGCGTGGTCCAGGTGCTGCGCTCGACGGTGCGCGGCGACCAGAACCCCGTGCTCGCCGCGGTCGGCCCGATGCAGTTCGAGGTCGTGGCGGCGCGGATGGAGACGGAGTTCAACGCACCCGTCACCATGGACTCGTTGAGCTACACGATCGCGCGGCGCACCCGCGCCGAGGACGCCGACGTGCTGCGCGGCGTGCGGCAGATCGAGGTCCTCGAGCGCGCCGACGGCGCCCACATCGTCCTCTTCCCCGACAAGTGGCGGGCCCACACCGTGGCCCGCGACCACCCCGACATCCTGATCGAGGAGCTCCCGGCCAGCACCTGACCGACGCACCCGCGTCGGTGAGCACGCGCGCCGGACTCCCGCGATCGCCAGCACCACCCCGAAGGAGCACCCATGAGTCACCCCCATCCCGAGCTGAAGCGCCCGCCGCGCCTGCCCCGCAAGGGCCTGCGCGTCGTCGCCCTCGGCGGCCTCGGCGAGGTCGGTCGCAACATGACCGTCTTCGAGCACGACGGCAAGCTGCTCATCGTCGACTGCGGCGTCCTCTTCCCCGAGGAGCACCAGCCCGGCGTCGACGTGATCCTGCCCGACTTCGAGTGGATCCGCGACCGTCTCGACGACGTCGTCGCCGTCGTGCTGACCCACGGCCACGAGGACCACATCGGCGGCGTGCCGTACCTGCTGCGCGAGCGCGCCGACATCCCCCTGGTCGGCTCGCGGCTCACGCTCGCCCTCATCAAGGAGAAGCTGAAGGAGCACCGGATCCAGCCGGTGCTGGTGGAGGTCAAGGAGGGCGAGACCCGCTCCTACGCGCCCTTCGACCTCGAGTTCGTCGCGGTCAACCACTCCATCCCCGACGCCCTGGCCGTCGCCATCCGCACCTTCGCGGGCATGGTGCTGCACACCGGCGACTTCAAGATGGACCAGTTCCCCCTCGACCGGCGCATCACCGACCTGCGCGCCTTCGCCCGCCTCGGCGAGGAGGGCGTCGACCTCTTCCTCACCGACTCCACCAACGCCGAGGTGCCCGGCTTCACCACCTCCGAGCGCGAGCTGCTGCCGGCCATCGAGCAGGTCTTCCGCACGGCCCCGCGCCGCGTCATCGTCTCCAGCTTCGCCAGCCACGTGCACCGCATCCAGCAGGTGCTCGACGCCGCCCACGCCCACGGGCGCAAGGTCGCCTTCGTCGGGCGCTCGATGGTGCGCAACATGGGCGTGGCCCAGGACCTGGGCTACCTCACCGTGCCGCCCGGCCTGATCGTGCCGCTCGACCAGCTCGAGAAGCTCCCGCCCCACAAGGCCGCCCTGGTCTGCACCGGCTCGCAGGGCGAGCCGCTGGCCGCGCTGTCGCGCATGGCCAGCCGTGAGCACAAGATCCGCGTCGGCGAGGGCGACACCATCCTCATGGCCAGCTCGGTGATCCCGGGCAACGAGAACGCCATCTCCAACGTCATCAACGGCCTGACCCGCTGGGGCGCCAACGTCGTGCACAAGGGCAACGCCAAGGTGCACGTCTCGGGTCACGCCAGCGCCGGCGAGCTCGTCTACTGCTACAACGTCGTGCAGCCGCGCAACGTGATGCCCGTGCACGGCGAGTACCGCCACCTGCGGGCCAACGCCGACCTGGCCATCAGCACCGGCATGGACCCCGCCAACGTCGTGCTCGCCGAGGACGGCGTCGTCGTCGACCTCGTCGACGGCAAGGCCTCCGTGGTCGGCAAGGTGCGCTGCGGCAACGTCTACGTCGACGCCCAGACCGTCGGCGGCGTCACCGAGGCCACGCTCAAGGACCGGCGCACCCTCGCCGAGGAGGGCGTCGTCACGGTGCTCGCCATCGTCGACGCCGACACCGGCGAGCTGGCCGACCCGCCGGACTTCCTGGTGCGCGGCTTCGAGCACGCCCCCGACGCCTTCGACGGCGCGATCAAGGTCATCGAGCGCACCCTGGCCCGCGCCGCCGCCGAGGGCATCGGCGACTCCCAGCAGCTCGAGCAGATGCTGGGCCGCGACATCGGCCGCTGGTCGCACAAGACCTTCCGCCGCAGCCCGCTCATCATCCCGCTGGTCATCGACGCCTGAGCGACCGGCCAGGAGCACGACCACCGGCGCGGCACCGTCCGAGGAGGACGGTGCCGCGCCGGTGGCGTCCTGGGGGCACGCGGCTACCGTGGGCGCCCTGATGGACATGCCGATGAACGACCGCGTCCCCGACTGGGTCACCCCCCTCGCCTGGGTGTTCCTGGCCCTCTCGCTGGCGACGGCCGCGGTGATCGCCGTCGACGTCCTGCTGCGCGGCCACCGCCAGCGCACCCGCACCCTCGACGTGGTGTGGATCTGCTCCGGGCTCTACCTCGGACCCTTCGCGCTGCTGCTGTGGCGCCGTCACCGCGACCCGGCCGACCGGACCGACGGTGCTCTGCCGACCGCGGTCGAGGGGCTGCCCGGCGGGTCGGCCTCCGCGCTCGCCCACCTGGTCGGGGTGCCGCTGGTCGTCGCCTCCGGGCTCACCATCGCCGGGATCGACCTGTGGGTGATGATCCTGGTCATCGGCGCGCTGGCCGTCGCGCTGCTCTTCGTCCACGAGCGGGCCACCCTCCGCACCCCCGTCGGCACGGCGGCGGCGACGGCGGTGCTGACCGTGCTGGCCTTCGACGTGGGCATGGGCGGCTGGATGGTGCTGCTCCACCTCGCCGAGCTGATGCCGCCGGCGACCGAGGGCGCCTTCTGGTTCCTCATGCAGCTCGGGGTGGTGCTGGGTCTGGTCACCGGCTACCCCATGGTGCGGTGGCTCGCCGAGCGGCGCGGCGTGGCGACCGCCTGACCTCGCGCCCGGCTGCTCAGGCGTCCCGGCCGGGGCCGGGTGCCTGCTCCTCCGGCCGGTCCAGCAGCTCGGTCAGGTGCCCGACGGCGTCGCGGGCAGAGCGGTTGGCGCCGATGAGCGTGGCGCTGGTGGCGCCGGTCCAGTCGCCGTAGCCCACGAAGAGCAGCCGGGGGTCGTCGGCGGAGACCGTCGGGTGGTCGGCCCGGGTCAGCGGGTGGCCGTCGACGCGTCGCAGCCCGACCCCGGTGACCCGCACGAGCGCGGGCCGGAAGCCGGTGCACCACACGACGTCGTCGACGGCCTCCTCCCGGGCTCCCCCGCCCACGCCGTCGTCGGCCCAGCGGGCGCCGGCGGGCGTCAGCCGCTCCGGCAGCGGTACGGCGCGCAGGCCGCGCCGGTCGCGGGCGTGCTGGACGCTGGGGACGGCGACCACGTCGCCGAGGCCGCCGACACCGGGGCCCTCGCCCGCGACCGCGCGGGTGGCCGCCTCGAAGAGGGCCCGGCCGTCGACGTCGTCGGGCAGCAGGCGGGGCTGCTCGCGGGCGGCCCAGACGACCCGCGCGGGCGGAGGGTCGGCCAGCAGCAGGTCGGCGGCCACCTGGGCCGCGGAGTTGCCGCCGCCGACGACGAGCACGCGGTGCCCGGCGTACTCGGCGGGGCCGTGGTAGTCGACGGTGTGCAGCTGCCGCCCGCCGAAGTCCTCGGCGCCCGGGAAGGCGGGGCGGAAGGGGCGGCTCCAAGTGCCCGTGGCGCTGAGCGCGGCCCGGGCGCGCACGTCGCCGGCGTCGGTGCGCACGAGCACCGCGCGGGGGTCGCTCGCGTCGATCTCCCGCACCCGCACGGGCCGCAGCACGGGCAGGGCGTAGCGGGCCTCGAAGGCGGCGAGGTAGTCGCGGACGTGGGCGGCCGGCGGGGTGCCCGGGCCGGTCCAGGGGGGCATCGGCCAGCCGGGCAGCGAGGAGTAGGCAGCCGGGGAGAAGAGCCGCAGGCTCGACCAGCCCTCGGTCCACGCGCCCCCGGGCGCCGCACGGTCGTCGAGCACCACGAAGGTCAGCGGGCGCTCGCGGCGGCGGTTGGCGCGCACGAGGTGGTAGGCCGCAGCCAGCGCCGACTGCCCGCCGCCGACGACGACCACGTCGACGGCGCCGGGCAGCCCTCCGCGCGGCGGCGTGGTCAGGCCGTCAGCTCCGCGAGGAGCTTCTGCACGCGCTGGTCGATCTCGTCGCGCACCGCGCGCACCTCGTCGGGGCCCTTGCCGGCCGGGTCGGTGAGCGCCCAGTCCTCGTAGCGCTTGCCGGGGAAGATCGGGCAGGCGTCGCCGCAGCCCATGGTGATCACGACGTCCGAGGCCGCGACGTCCTCGGTGAGCAGCTTGGTGGGCACCTCGGCGGAGACGTCGATGCCGAGCTCGTCCATCACCGTGACGACCGCGGGGTTGATCGTGTCGGCCGGCGCCGAGCCGGCCGAGCGGACCTTGACCCGCCCCTGGGCGTGGTGCTGGAGCAGGGCGGCGGCCATCTGCGAGCGGCCCGCGTTGTGCACGCAGACGAAGAGGACCTCGGGCGTGGTGGTCATGTGGACGTCCTTCTGGGTGGAGGCGAGCTCGACGAGCGAGTCGCGGGCGATGCGTTCGGTGAGGATGGACAGGTAACCGCTCAGGCGAGCCTCGCCCGCGATCCGGTCGTAGGCGTCGACGACGTGCTGGGCGACGGTCTCGGGCCCGAAGACGCCGGCGAAGGCCGGGGTCAGGTCGGCAGCGATGTGCTGCAGCAGCTCGGCGTCGATGCGGTGGGACGGGGTGGTGCTCATGGCGCCTCCGTGGCGGGCTGGACGGTGGGGTAGAAGCGACGGCGCGCCCACAGGGCGACGTAGACGAGGGCGACGAGCACCGGCACCTCGATGAGCGGGCCGACGACGCCGGCCAGCGCCTGGCCGCTGGTGACGCCGAAGACGCCGATGGCCACGGCGATGGCCAGCTCGAAGTTGTTGCCGGCCGCGGTGAACGACAGCGTGGCCGTGCGCTCGTAGCCCAGGCCCAGGCGGTGGCCCAGGGCGAAGGAGACGCCGAACATGAGGAAGAAGTAGGCCAGCAGGGGCAGCGCGATCCGGGCGACGTCACCCGGGCGGCTGCTGATCGTGTCGCCCTGGAGGGCGAAGAGCACCACGATGGTGAAGAGCAGGCCGTAGAGCGCCAGCGGGCCCACCCGGGGCAGGAACGTCGACTCGTACCACTCCCGGCCGCGGGCGCGCTCCCCCAGCACCCGGCTGAGCCAGCCGGCCACCAGCGGCACGCCGAGGAAGATCGCGACGTACTTCGCGATCTCCCAGGCCGAGACGTCCAGGCCGCTCTGCTCGAGGCCGAGCCAGCCGGGCAGCAGGTCGAGGTAGAACCAGCCCAGCGCGGCGAAGGCCACGATCTGGAAGACCGAGTTGATCGCGACCAGGACGGCGGCGGCCTCGCGGTCGCCGCAGGCCAGGTCGTTCCAGATGAGGACCATGGCGATGCAGCGGGCCAGGCCGACGATGATCAGGCCGGTGCGGTACTCCGGCAGGTCGGGCAGCATCAGCCACGCCAGCGCGAACATCAGCGCGGGGCCGACCACCCAGTTCAGCCCGATGGAGGCCGCGAGCAGCCGCCGGTCGGCGGTCACGGTGCCGAGCCGGTCGTAGCGGACCTTGGCCAGGACGGGGTACATCATCACCAGCAGCCCGACCGCGATCGGCAGCGAGACCGAGTCGACCTCGACCGCCGAGAGGGCGTCGTCGAGACCCTCGACGGAGCGGCCGAGCACGAGCCCGACCACCATCGCGACCCCGATCCACACGGGCAGGAACCGGTCGAGGGTCGACAGCTTGGCCATGACCGCGCCGTCGCGGGGGTCGCCCTGCGACGCGGTGCCCGGCGGGGTGGACGGCGGGGTCGAGAAGGCGCTCACGCGGGCACCCCCGCCGCGTCGAAGAGCGAGCCGAGGGCGGCCATCGCCGCGGGCCGCGCCTGGTAGTAGACCCACACGCCGCGCTTCTCGCGGTCGAGGAGGCCGGCGTCGTGCAGCACCTTCAGGTGGTGGCTGATGGTGGGCTGGGAGAGGTCGAAGGCGGGCAGCAGGTCGCACACGCACGCCTCGGCCCCCTCGTGGGACAGCACCAGCGACAGCAGCCGCAGCCGCACGGGGTCGGCGATCGCCTTCAGCAGCGGCGCCAGCTGCCCGGCCTGCTCGTCGGAGATCGGCTCGCGCGCCAGCGGGGTGCAGCAGGCCAGCGGGTCGTCAGGATCGGGCACGGAGCCCGCAAGCATCGACATGCGTCAATATTGACACACGTCGATGCCTTCCGCCACCGGCCGGGAGGTCCCGCCCCCGCCCCGGCCCCGGTCAGCCGAAGCGACCGGAGATGTAGGCCTCCGTCGACTCCATGTCGGGGTTGGTGAACATCTTCTTGGTGGGGTTGAACTCCACCAGGTGGCCCGGCTCCCCGGTCGCCTTGAGGTTGAAGAAGCCGGTGTCGTCGGAGACGCGCGCCGCCTGCTGCATGTTGTGGGTGACGATGACGATCGTGTAGTCGGCCTTGAGCTCGTGGATGAGGTCCTCCACGGCCGAGGTCGAGATCGGGTCGAGCGCCGAGCACGGCTCGTCCATGAGCAGCACCTGCGGCTCGACGGCGATCGCGCGGGCGATGCACAGCCGCTGCTGCTGGCCGCCCGAGAGGCCCATGCCGGGCTTGCCGAGACGGTCCTTGACCTCGTTCCACAGGTTGGCGCCCTTGAGGGAGCGCTCGACGATGGTGTCGGCCTCGGCCTTCTTCATCCGCTTGGCGTTGAGCCGGTTGCCCGCCAGCACGTTGTCGTAGATCGACATCGTGGGGAACGGGTTGGGCCGCTGGAAGACCATGCCGATCTGGCGGCGCACGGCCACCGGGTCGACCGACGGGTCGTAGAGCGACTGGCCGTCGACGACGACCTTGCCCTCGGCGCGGGCGCCGGGGATGACCTCGTGCATGCGGTTCAGCGAGCGCAGGAAGGTCGACTTGCCGCAGCCCGAGGGGCCGATCAGCGCGGTCACCGCCCGCGCCTTGATGGACATGGTCACGCCTTGCACGGCGAGGAAGTCGCCGTAGTAGATGTCCAGGTCGGAGACGTCGATGCTCTTGGCCATGACGGGTGGGTCCTCTCAGGGTGCCGCGGTCAGCGGCCGGTCTTGGGGGCGAAGAAGCTGCCGAGCACGCGGGCGATGACGTTGAGCAGCATCACGATGGTGATCAGCACGAGCGCCGCGCCCCAGGCGCGCTCGACCTGGAAGGGGACGTACTCCGCGAGTCCGCCGCGGGTCGCCTCGGAGAAGATCAGCACGGGAAGGGTGGCCATGCTGCCCTCGAAGGGGTTGAAGTTGGTGGAGCGCAGCGTGCCGACGATGAGCAGCAGCGGCGCGGTCTCCCCCGCCACCCGGGCGACGGCGAGCGTGACGCCGGTGATGATGCCGCCGATGGCGGTGGGCAGCACGACCTTGGTGATCGTGCGCCACTTCGGCACGCCCAGCGCGTAGGAGGCCTCGCGCAGCTCGTCGGGCACGAGCTTGAGCATCTCCTCGGTGGCGCGCACCACGATGGGGATCATCAGCACCGACAGCGCGATCGAGCCGCCGATGGCCATGCGGGTGCCGGGGCCGAAGATCAGCGTGAAGAGGGCCAGCGCGAAGAGCCCCGCCACGATGGAGGGGATGCCGGTCATGACGTCGACCAGGAAGGTCAGCACGCGGGCCAGCCGGCTGCCCTTGCCGTACTCGATGAGGTAGATCGCGGCCAGCACGCCGATCGGCACCGAGATCACCGTGGCGATCGCGGTGATGATCAGCGTGCCCATGATGGCGTGGTAGATGCCGCCGCCCTCGCCGAGGACGCCGTCCTGGGAGAAGGTCAGGAACTCCACCGACAGCGCCGGGGCGCCGCGGCTGATCACCTCCCAGATCACGGCCACGAGCGGCATCATCGCCACGGCGAAGGTGGTCCACACGACGGTGGTGACCAGGCGGTCGGTGCCCTTGCGCGAGCCCTCGACGGCGGTCGACCAGGCCGGGAGGGCCACGACGAGCAGGATCCAGCCGACCACGACGACCGGCACGGGGCCCCAGCCCAGCAGCAGGCCGACGAGCGCGGCCAGGCCGAAGGCGACCAGGGCGGCGACGGCCGGGGCCCAGCCGGGCAGCTGCGGGCGGGTCAGGGTGATGCTCTCGCCGGGGGCCGGCGAGGGACGGGTCTGGAGATCGGTCACGGGGTCACCCCTTGGCCTGGCCGCGGGCGGCGAGCCAGCGGCCGAGGAAGTTGACGGCGAAGGTCACTACGAAGAGCACGAGCCCGCCGAAGATCAGCACGTTGGTCTTGATGCCGGAGGCGTTGGAGTAGTTCAGCGCGATGCTCGCGGCGATCGTGGAGGGGTTCTGCGAGGAGATCAGGTTGATCGTGATGACGCCCGAGGCCGCCAGCACCATCGCCACGGCCATGGTCTCGCCGAGCGCACGACCCAGGCCGAGCATGACCGCCGAGGTGACCCCCGAGCGCGAGTAGGGGAAGACCGTCATCCGGATCATCTCCCAGCGCGTGGCGCCGAGGGCCAGGGCGGCCTCCTCGTGCATGCGCGGGGTCTGGGCGAAGACCTCGCGGCACAGCGCGGTGATGATCGGCAGCGCCATCACCGCGAGCACGACGCCGGCGGTGAGGATCGTGCGGCCGGTGGTCACCGGGCCGGCGAAGAGCGGGATGAAGCCGAGGTTGTCGGCCAGCCACTGGTAGACGGGGAAGACCCACGACTGCAGCGTCTCGCGGCCCCACAGGCCGTAGACGACGCTGGGCACGGCGGCGAGCAGGTCGATGGCGTAGCCGATGTAGCGGGCCAGGCGCCGCGGCGCGTAGTGCGAGATGACCAGCGCGACGCCGATGGCCAGCGGGGTGGCGATGATCAGCGCGATGACCGCGGCGATCACGGTGCCGTAGAGCAGCGGCCAGACGTAAAGGACGATGTTGTCCTTGCCGTAGGCCTGGTCGCCGCTCGCCGAGAAGGCGGGGATGCTCTGCAGGAGCAGGAAGAGCGCCACGCCGGCGAGGGCCAGCATGATCAGCAGGCCCGCCCCGCGGGCGAGGCCGGCGAAGACGACGTCACCGCGTCGGCTCACCACCTGGTCCTCGAGGGGCTCGGTCGGCCCCCCACGTGGCTCGGTGCTGGTGCTGGTCACCTGGGTCCCCCTGGTTCGGTGGCCCCGTCGGGGCCGCTCGTGCTGCCGTGTGGTGCTGGTCTGCGGGTCGATTGTGCCGGATCGCGAGCGTCGGTGCCGCCTGCGTGGGTCGGGGGTCCGGGCCCGTGAGGGCCCGGACCCCCGAGGGTCACGACGGTGTCAGCCGGCCGTGATCGTGTCGACGATCGCGAGGGCCTGCTCCTCGAGCTCCGGGGCGAGCGGGGCCACGCCGGCCTCGTCGGCACCGAACTGCTGGCCCTCCTCGCTGAGGACGTAGGACAGGTAGGCCTTCACGAAGTCGGCGTCGGCCTGCTCGGGGTAGGTCGGGCACGCGATCATGTAGGAGGTCAGCACGATCGGGTAGGTGTCGGCCTCGTCGGTGGTGTAGTCGAGGTCGAAGATCAGCTGGTTCTCACCGGCGTCCTCGGCGGCCGGCGAGACCGCGAGGATGTTGGCGGCCGCCTCGGCGGAGGGCTCGACGAAGTCGGAGCCGACCCCGATGTTGGCGGCGGGCAGGTCGCCGGCCTGGCTGGCGTCGGCGTAGCCGATCGCGTTCTGGCCGTCGGTCACGGCGCTCACCACGCCCGAGGTGCCCTGGGCGCCCTCGCCGCCGAAGGCCTGCGGCCAGGTCTCGACCGCACCCTCGGTCCAGGTGTCGCCGGCGGCGACGCTGAGGTAGTTGGTGAAGTTCTCCGTGGTGCCCGACTCGTCGGAGCGGTGCACGGGGTTGATCGTCGCCGAGGGCAGGTCGGCGTCGGGGTTGTCGGCCTCGATGGCCGGGTCGTTCCACTCGGTGATCTCGCCGGCGAAGATGCCGGCGAGGGTCTCCGGGGAGAGGTTGAGCTCGTCGACGCCGTCGACGTTGAAGATGATCGCGATCGGGCTGACGTAGTTCGGCACCTCGATGGGGGCCTCGCCCTCGCAGCGCTCGGTGGCGGCGGTCAGCTCGTTGTCGGGGGCCTCGTCGACGAGGTAGGCGTCGGAGCCCGCGGTGAGGTAGGCGCCGGAGATGAAGTTCTCCCGGCCGCCGCCCGAGCCGACCGGCTCGTAGGTCACGGTCGCGCCGGGCTGCACGTCGCTGAAGCCGGTGGTCCACGCGAGCTGGGCGGCCTCCTGGGAGGACGCACCGCCGATCGTGTACTGGCCCTCGACGCTCACGTCGCTCGACGCGCTGTCGCCGTCGGAGCCGGTGGAGCCGGAGTCGGTCTCGTTGCCGGCGGCGCAGCCGGCCAGAGCGAGGGTCATCGCTGCGATGCCGGGCACGATCACGCGGCGGATGGAAGTGCGCTTCACTTCGTTGCTCCTGAAGTCTCAGATGTGGGGACGCCAGGAAGGTAGGCAGCGCAGGTGGACGGATCCGTGGCCGTCGGTGAACGCGGCGTGAACGCGTCCCGCCCGTTCCGTGACACCTGGCGGGCACTGCGGCGTACATCACGTGAACCCGGCCGTCCGCCCTTGATCCCGACCGTCGCGGTGAACTAAGGGGGTCTGTCAACTCAGCGGTCTAGCGCACCCGGTGGCGCTCGCCGGCCAGCACCCGGCCCTTGCGCAGGTGCACCACGACCAGCTCGCCGGGGTCGAGCGCCGGGTCGGGCAGGCCCAGGGCCGCGAAGACCTTCGGCAGCACCGGCCGGTGGGTGCACAGCAGGGCCCCGCGCCGGGTCCGGCCCCCGTCGGCGACGAGCTGCTCCACGAGCGCGCGCACCCCGGCGCCGCGCGCGTCCTCCTCGGAGAGCCGGTCGTCGCGCTCGGGCCCGACCCCGACGGTCTCGGCGAAGGGCGCCACCGTCTCCAGGCAGCGCAGCGCCGGCGAGCTCACCACCCGGTCCACGTCGTACGCCGCCAGCGCCGGCACCAGCCGCAGGGCGTGGGCGCGACCGGCCTGCAGGAGCGGACGGTCGCGGTCGTCGCCGCGCCAGGCCTTGCGCGAGCGGGCCGAGGCGTGGCGCAGCACGACCAGCGCCTGCGCGCGGCGACGTACGCCGAGGGCCTCCCGCAGCGTCGCGCGGTCGCGGTCGTAGGTCAGCCGGATGACGGCCTCGTCGCGGTCGACCCACTCGACGGCGTCGATCTCGTCGTTGACGGCGTAGCCGCTGACGTCGTCGTCGCCCACGACGCGCCCGGCCCAGTAGTGGACGGTCTTGGTGCCGCGCGCGACGGTGTAGCGCTGGTCGCGCAGGGGCGGGCCCAGCCGCACGTGCAGCCCGGTCTCCTCGGCCACCTCGCGCACCGCGGCGGTCGTCTCGTGCTCGCCGCGGTCGAGCTTGCCCTTGGGGAAGGACCAGTCGTCGTAGCGCCCGCGGTGCACCAGCAGGACCTGCCGCCCCGGGCGGAAGACCACCGCCCCTGCGGCCCTGACGTCGCCGGCCGGCACCTCCGCGCGCCGCGCGAGCGAGCGCGCCAGGGAGCTCGCGGAGGAGCCGGACGGAGCCCGGACGCCCTGGGGCGGGGAGGAGGCCATGCCCGTAGTCTCACACCACCGCCCGCCCCCGAGGAGGACCGCCGTGCCCCGTGCCACCCGTCGTGTGCCGGTGCGGCTCCTCGTGGCGGTGGCGGTCGTGCTGGTGCTGGTCGGCGGCGGCGTCGCGGTGGCGCTGCGCGTGTGGGGCGGCGGCGACAGCGACCTACGGCGTGCCGTCGCGCTGGCGCCCGACGACGTGCAGCGCTACTCCTGGACCGACTGGGCCGGGGTGCGCGCCGAGGTCGGCTCCGACGTCGACGCCTCCTCCAGCCCCGAGCAGGTCGAGGACTTCCTCTCCGAGGCCTACGACCTCGACCTGGCCTCGACCACGGCACAGGCCGAGTCGGCCTCGCTGCTCCAGCAGGAGCTCGGCTGGTCGCCGGCCAGCGTGGAGTGGGAGCTCTTCACCCAGTCCACCACCGGGGGCGCCGACCTCGTCGGGCTGGCCGAGGGCACCGACGTCGAGGCGCTCGGCGAGCGGCTCGAGGGCCTCGGCTACACCCGCCCGGAGTCCGACGACGGGGTGTGGGAGGGCGCCGACGCCCTCGCCCGGGCCTCGCTCGAGACCGGCTACAACGCCTCGCCCACCCTGCAGTACGTCGCCCTCGTCGCCGAGCGCGACCTCGTCGTGACCGGCGACGACGCCGCCTACCTCGCCTCGGTCGTCGACGGCCTCGACGACGACGGCACCGACGACGACGTGTCCCGCGCCGTCGACGCGCTCGTCGACGGCTCCTCCGGGGGCGACCCCCTGGCCGCCGCCGTCTACCCCGGGGAGTTCGCGTGCGCGTCGCTGGCGATGGGTCAGGCCGACCCCGCCGAGCAGGCCGAGGGTGAGCGTCTGGTCGGGGCCGCCGGGGAGGTCGACCCGCTGGAGGTCTTCGCGCTCGCCCTCGAGCCCGGCCTCGGCGCCCGCCTCGTGCTGGGCTTCTCCGACGACGACCGCGCCCGCCGCAACGCCGACGCGCGCGCCACCCTCCTGGAGGGGCCGGCGCCGGGCCAGGGCGGCGACTTCACCGACCGCTTCGCCGTCGACTCCGTCACCGCCGACGGCCCGCTGGTCGTCGCCGACCTCACGCCCGCCGAGGGCTCCTTCGTGCTGTCGGACCTCTCGACCGGCCCGGTCCTCTTCGCCACCTGCTGACCCGCCCGCCGGGTCCGCGCCCGCCAGGTCCGGGCCGGTCGGGTCCGGTCGCTCAGCGGAAGGCGCGCAGCCGCAGGCTGTTGGAGACCACCACGACCGACGACAGCGCCATCGCGGCCCCCGCGATCATCGGGGTCAGCAGGCCCAGGGCGGCCAGCGGGAGCGCCGCGACGTTGTAGGCGAAGGCCCAGAAGAGGTTGACCCGGATGGTGCCCAGGGTCCGCCGCGCCAGCCGTACGGCGGTCGCCGCGGTCCGCAGGTCGCCGCTGACCAGCGTCAGGTCGGCGGCCTGCATGGCCACGTCGGTGCCGGTGCCGAGCGCGATGCCGAGGTCGGCCCGGGCCAGCGCGGCGGCGTCGTTGACGCCGTCGCCGACCATGGCGACGACCACCCCCTGCTCCTGCAGCCGCCGCACCTCCTCCACCTTGCCCGCGGGCAGGACCCCGGCCACCACGCGCTCGATGCCGACCTCGGCGGCCACGGCGCGCGCCGCCCGCTCGTGGTCGCCGGTGAGCAGCACGGGATCCAGGCCCAGCGCCCGCAGCTCGGCCACGGCCTGGGCCGCCCCCGGCTTGACGGTGTCGGAGACGACCAGGACGCCGCGCGCCTCGCCGTCCCACCCGACGACCACCGGGGTGCGCCCGGAGGCCTCCGCCGTCTCGACCGCGGCGCGGACGGCCCCGGGCACGCCGAGACCCTCCTGCTCCAGCAGCGTGAGGCGCCCGATGACCGCGGGGGCCGCGGGGGCGCCGGCCTCGACGACCGTGCCGACGACTCCGAGACCCTCGCGGTTGGCGAAGCCCTCGACCCGCGGGAGCGGCCCCTCCGCGGCGTGACCCTGCTGCGCACCGGCCACGACCGCGCGGGCGATCGGGTGCTCGGAGCCGGCCTCGAGGGCCGCGGCGGTGCGTCGTACGAGGTGCTCGGGGGTGCCGGGGGCGGCGACGACGTCGACCAGGGTCATGCGGCCGGTCGTCACCGTGCCGGTCTTGTCGAGCAGCACCGTCTGCACCCGGCGCGTCGACTCGAGCATCTCGGGGCCGCGGATGACGATGCCCAGCTGGGCGCCGCGGCCGGTGCCGACCAGCAGCGCGGTCGGCGTGGCCAGGCCCAGCGCGCACGGACAGGCGATGATCAGCACCGCGACCGCCGCCGTGAACGCCGACGCGGCCGGGAAGCCGAGCAGCAGCCAGGCGGCGAGCGTGGCGAGGCTGAGCGCGATCACCAGCGGCACGAAGACCGCCGAGACCCGGTCGGCCAGGCGCTGCACCTCGGCCTTGCCGCTCTGCGCCTCCTCCACCAGACGCGCCATCTGGGCCAGCTGGGTGTCGGCGCCGACCCGCGTGGCCCGCACGACCAGGCGGCCGCCGGCGTTGACCGTGGCCCCGGTGACCTCGTCGCCCGGACCGACCTCCACCGGCACCGGCTCGCCGGTGAGCAGCGAGGCGTCGACGGCGGAGGTGCCGCGCTCGACGACGCCGTCGGTGGCGACCTTCTCACCCGGGCGGACGACGAAGACGTCCCCGACCGCGAGGCTCGCCGCCGGCACGGTGGTCTCGACGTCGCCGCGCAGCACGGTGACGTCCTTGGCCCCGAGCTCAAGCAGGGCCCGCAGGGCGTCGCCGGCGCGCCGCTTGGAGCGCTTCTCGAACCAGCGCCCGGCCAGCAGGAAGGTCGTGACCCCGGTGGCGGCCTCGAGGTAGATGTTGCCCAGACCGTCGCTGCGCCCGACCCCGAGCTCGAAGCCGTGGGTCATGCCCCTCTCCCCGGCACTGCCGAAGACCAGCGCCACCACCGACCAGGCGTAGGCCGCGGTGACCCCGACCGAGACCAGGGTGTCCATGGTCGTGGCGCCGTGGCGCAGGTTGACGAGCGCGGCACGGTGGAAGGGCCAGGCACCCCACAGCACGACCGGCGTGGCCAGGACCAGCGAGACCCACTGCCAGCCGTCGACCTGCAGCGGCGGCACCATCGCCATCGCCACCACCGGCAGGCTCAGCGCCACGGAGACCAGCAGCCGCAGGCGCAGCGCCCCGAGCTCGGCGTCGGCACGCTCCTCGTGGCTGCCGGGGCCGTCGGCACCCTCGCCCCCGTCGGTCCTGCGGTCAGCAGGTGACGGTGGAGGGGTGGCGGCGTAGCCCGCGGCGGCGACGGTGGCCAGCAGGTCCTCGACGCTGACCTCGGGGGGCGCGACGACGTGGGCCTTCTCGGTGGCGTAGTTGACGCTCGCACTCACGCCCTCGAGCTTGTTGAGCTTGCGCTCGATCCGGTTCGCGCACGACGCGCAGGTCATCCCGGAGATCTCCAGGTCGACCTCGTGGTCGGCCGGGCGGCTGGCCGGGTGCTCCAGGTCGGGCGTGCTCATCGCGGGCTCCTCCCTGCGTGGGGCGACGTGGTGGGTGGGGTGAGGTGGGTCGGAGGTGGGGCCGGGGTGGGTGCTGCAGTGGGTGGGGGTGCGGCTCAGGCCAGGGCGTAGCCCGCCTCGGCGACGGCGGCCTCGACCTCGTCACGGGTCAGCTCGCGCCCACTGGTGACCTCCACGCGGCCGCCCTCGAGGGTCACCTCGACCTGCTCGACCCCGTCGATCTCCTCGAGCTCCTCGGTGACCGAGGCGACGCAGTGGCCGCAGGTCATGCCGGTCACGGTCCAGGTGCTGGTGGTGCTCATCTCGTGCTCCTCGCTGTCGTGGTGCTGCTGCCGGTGGTGGGCGGTCACGAGCGGACCAGTCGGGCGATCGCCTCGACGGCCTCGGCGACCTTCTCGCGGGCCTCGTCGTCGCCGGCGCGCGCGGCGTCGACGACGCAGTGGTTCATGTGCTCCTCCAGCAGCCCGATCGAGACGGCGTGCAGCGCCTTGGTCATCGCGGAGACCTGCGTGAGGATGTCGATGCAGTACTTCTCCTCCTCGACCATCCGCTGCAGGCCGCGGGCCTGGCCCTCGATGCGGCGCAGCCGCTTGAGGTAGTCGTCCTTGCGCTGGATGTAGCCGTGCTGGTGGCCGGTCGCCTCGTCCATACCCTCGACGATACCCCCCTAGGGTATCGACCTCAAGGCGTCGGCGTCTCGGGGCGCGCGGGCGCACCGGAGCACCCGCACGAGCGCGGGTGCGGGAGACGCAGGGGGACGGGTCAGCCGGCCTGGGTGCCGGGCTCGGCGTCGGCGGCGTCGATCCCGAGGATCTCGTCGATCGTCGTCTGCGACAGGTGCTCGTCGGACTCGCTCGCAGCGATGATGAGGTTGGTGGTCAGCTCGACCTCGCCGAGCAGGTCGGCGTCCTCGAGCGACACATCGAACTGATCGTGCACCGCTCCCCCGCTCACCTCGTACCTGTTCATCAGGACCAAGCGTGCCCGACGACCCCCAGGATCAAACCCGGCGGGGGCCGATCTGGTCATATCGGGTGGTGCGACATGGCCCACACGTGCGCCGCAGGGCCCCGCGGACGGGACCCGACGCACGCACGAGGCCCCACCCCCGGGAACGGGGGTGGGGCCTCGGGTGGTGCTTCACCGGTCAGCGGGCCGACCGGTGCACGTCTGGATCAGACGGGGCGAACGTTCTCCGCCTGGGGGCCCTTGGGGCCCTGGGTGACGTCGAACTCGACCTTCTGGTTCTCGTCGAGGGACTTGTAGCCCTGGGTCTGGATCGCCGAGTAGTGCACGAAGACGTCGTCGCCGCCGTCCTCCTGCGCAATGAAGCCGAAGCCCTTCTCAGCGTTGAACCACTTCACGGTGCCTTGAGCCATGTGCTCGTTACTCCTGTTATCGGAACGAGAGGCCGTCACTTCGACGACCCCACAACTGATGCGGTGACACGTCGCTCCGACCTAGTGGAACACCACAAAGCAGAAACGCCGTTGGATCACAAACTCCGCAGGCGTCAGACCAGCTGGAACTTGCATCTGTTGCTAGCACCGACCCTACCCCGCCGGAGCCGGAACCGAACGATCCGGACGAGACTTTGTGGATCGACCCCGTGAAGGTTCGGCGTCAGGAGCGTGACGGACGGGTGCACCGCACCGCACCAGCGGGGTCTGGGAGCGCATGGGTGATACTGGCCGCTCCGTCGCTCGGCGACGGCGGGCCCCTAGCTCAATGGGCAGAGCAGGAGACTTTTAATCTCTTGGTTGTGGGTTCGAGTCCCACGGGGCCTACCGCGACCGTGCCGCCTCAGTCGTCGTCGGACGGAGAGGGTGGGCGCGCGGGACGCGCGAGGCCCAGCGCGAGCGCCGCCCCCGCCGCGAGCAGCAGACCGGCCACGACGTAGGCGCTGCCGACCACCTGCTGGGCCGGGCCCCAGGCGTACTCCGCGTCGTCGCGGTGGGGCAGCAGCCAGAAGGGGGCGAGCACGAACACCGCCGCCCAGCCCGCGGCGGCCCACCGCGGCCCGCGCTCCAGCAGCACCAGCGCCACCGGCAGCGCCCACACCCAGTGGTGCGACCACGAGATCGGTGAGGCGAGCAGCATGGCCACGGCGGCCAGGCCGACCCCGAGCGCGGGGTCGCCACGACGCCACCAGACGCAGCCGAGCGCGAGCACGCCGAGGGAGACCGCGCCGGCGACGACCAGCCACAGCAGGGTCGGCGCCGGCCCGCCGAGCGCGCGGGCCAGCACACCGCTCACCGACTGGTTGGTGGCGAAGGCCGGGCTGCCCGGCCGCTCGGGATCGGCGAGCACCGAAGTCCAGTAGTCCCACGAGGACCGCGGGGCCACGAGCGCCCCGACCACCCCCGCTCCCACCACCGCCGCCACGGCGCGGGCGGCGTCTCCCCGCCTCCCGGTGCCGAGCAGCAGGACCACGAAGACGAGCGGGGTCAGCTTGACCGCGGCGGCCAGCCCAACGAGTGCGCCGCTCCACCGGTGGCGCGGACCGAGCAGGTCGACGACGACCAGCGCCATGAGGAGGAGGTTGACCTGCCCGAAGGTCAGCGTCTCGCGCACCGGCTCGAGGGCCAGCGCCGCGACGCACACGCCGAGGACGGCCCACGGCTCGAGAGCGGGTCGCACGACGTGCACCACCAGGGCCAGCGCGAGCACGCCGGTCGCCGCCCACAGCGCGGCCGAGACCGGCAGGGGCAGGAGCGCGAGCCCGGCCATCAGCAACGCCGCGAAGGGCGGGTAGGTGAACGGCAGACCGGTGGCCGGGTCGTCCCCGTCGTAGAGGTGGCCCCCGTCGAGCAGGGTCCGCGCGCCGAAGGCGTAGACCTCGAGGTCGAGGAAGCCCCGGTGCACCTGCAGGAGCGCTGCCGAGACGACCACCAGCACCAGGCCGCCGGTGGCGGCGAGCACGACCCCGGGCGTGAGCAGGTGGTCCCGGGTGGCGGGGGTGGGCTCCAGGCGGGTCATCCCGCGACGCTAGGAGCGCCCGAGGACGTGGCGCCGACCCCGCCGCGACCCCGTCGTGAACGGGGCGCGACGAGACCGGGCGGGTCAGGCGGCTATCAGCGGGAGGAGAGACGGTCGACGTAGCCGAGGAGCCGGGCCACCAGGGTGCTGACCGAGGCCAGGTCGGTCGGGTCGGCCAGCGCCGTCGAGTCGAGCTCGCGGAGCACGGGGGCGGCCGACCCGACACCGGCCTCGCCGGCGGCGTCGAGGAAGCAGCGCGACGCCGCGCGCACCGCGGAGGGCTCGAAGGACAGCACGCACTCGAACATCCGCTGCCGGTCGGGCACACGGTCCTGGCCGGGCAGCTCCCAGGCGCTGAGCAGCGCGGGCAGCTCCTGGGAGTCGCACACCAGCGCCCACTCCCGCAGCAGCGGCGAGCGCTGGTCGAGCGTGACCCGCGTCGGCCCGTCGAGCAGGCGTACGTCGGGACCGTCCGGCTCCTCGCCGTGGTCGGGGAAGTCGGCGTAGACCCACGCCGAGCGCGAGAGCCGGGCCAGCTCGCCCCAGCGACGCTCGGCCGCGCGGTAGTGCTGGGCCTGCTGGAAGGCGGCGAAGAGGTGCGGGCGGTCGGCGACGGCGCAGAACTCGTCCTCGATGGCCCAGGACAGGGCGAGCAGCGTGGACTTGCCCAGCCGCTGCACCGGGATGTGGGGGTGTCCCGCACGCACGGTCGCGAAGACCGACTGCGGCCGCGCCGACGTGCCGCGCGGCTCCTCCTCGGCCTCCCGCTCGCGGCGGACCTCCTCGATCGCTGCCGACAGGGTCAGCCCCGACTCGCGCCGGGCCAGGACCCCCTCGACCGCGCGCACGTCGGCCTCGGCGTAGCGACGGTGGCCACTGGGGCGCCGCTCGGGCACCGGGAAGCCGTACCGGCTCTCCCAGGCGCGCAGGGTGGCGGCGGCCACGCCCGTGCGCTCGGCCAGGTCACTGACGCTCAGTCCGGCGCCGTGGGCGCTCCCCGGGGGCAGCGACGACGCAGGGGCGCCACCGGCCTGGCCGCTCACGACGCGTCCCGCAGCCGCGCACCGACGGTGGAGCCCGAGGCCAGGTCGGCCTCGACCCGCGCCGCGACCAGGTCGAAGAGCCAGCGCCAGGGGTCGGGACGCGCCGGGGCCACCGGCCGCTCGGCGCTGCGCAGTCCGCCGCGCCAGCCGTGGTCGCCGCCGGCGTACTGGCCGGCGCGGGCCCACACGTCGAGGTAGACCGAGACGACGAGGTCCTCGGCCAGCGCGCGACCGGCGCAGTCGTCGATGGTGACGCCGCGGGCCGAGCAGCGTCGGACGGTCTCGCCGAGCACGAGTCGCACGCTGCGGTCGTAGAGCCGGCCGAAGGCGGCCTCGTCGCCACGGGCCGTGGCGCGCAGCAGGGAGTCGATGGAGGTGGAGCACGCACCGTGGTCGTGTCGCTGCTCGGTCATCTGGGGCCTCTCGTCGAGCGGGGGCTTCGACTCGCTGTCGAACTTTCGTGTCGAACTGTGGATGATCTTGACACAGTCTGTCTAAGTTTGGAATATAAGTCCCAACACCTTGTCTAAGTTTCAGCCCGGGTGTCGGCCCGAGAACCCAGGAGCGGCAGAACCATGAACCTCACCACCACCTCGCACAAGCCCCGCACGAGCGGCATCCACGCCGTCCCGCAGAAGCGGCCGCTCGTCGTGGCGCTGGTCGACGACCACCCCTTCGTCGCCGCCGGCGTGGCCTCCCTGCTCGCCCCCCACGCCGACCGGGTCCAGCTCGTCGACACCGAGACCGCCCTCGACGACCCGACCGCGGTCGACGTGGTGCTCTACGAGCCCGTCAAGCTCTCGCAGACCGGGCAGAACCTCGTGCGTCGCCTCGCCACCTCCGGCCAGGCCCGCCCCGTGGTCTACACCTGGCGCGACCCGCAGGCGCCCGGCAGCAGCCGCGCCCAGGTGCGCCTGTCGAAGACGCTCGGTGCCGACGAGCTCGTCGACGCCATCGAGCGTGCGCTGCGCACGACCCCGACGGCGGCCCGCCCCAGCCGCCCGCTCGACCGCACCCCGCACGCCGTGGTCGGCGCCACCGCCAACGGCGCCCGCGCCGGGCTCACCCCCCGCGAGGCCGAGATCCTCTCGCTGGTGACCCAGGGTCACACCAACGTCGAGATCGGCAAGCAGCTCTACCTCTCGATCAACTCGGTGAAGACCTACATCCGTGGCGCCTACCGCAAGATCGGTGTCGAGCGCCGCACCCAGGCCGTGGCCTGGGGCCTGCGCCACGGCCTGGGCATGGAGCCGGCCCGCGGCGGTCTGGTGGACGTCTCCGCCTCCTGACCGGACCGCCGGGCCCGCCGGGCCCGGTCACCCGCTTGGGTCTCCTGCACCCCCCGGCCCCGGGGCACCGTGGATGTCATGACCCATGACATCCACCCGCAGGAGGCCACCGCATGACCACGATCGCCATCATCGGGGCCGGGCGCGGCCTCGGCGCCGCCGTCGCCCGGCGCTTCGGGCGCGAGGGCTTCAGCGTCGGTCTGATCTCGCGCAACCAGGCCCGTCTCGACCTGCTGGCCGAGGACCTCGCCGGTGACGGCGTGCAGGCCCAGGGCTTCGCCGCCGACGTGCGCGACCCCGCCTCGATCGCCGCCGCCCTCGAGCAGGTGACCGAGACCCTCGGGCCCATCGAGGTGCTCCAGTACAGCCCGTTGCCGCAGAAGGACTTCATGCGACCGGTGCTGGAGACCACTCCCGCCGACCTCGTCGGACCGGTCGAGTTCTCCATCTACGGCCCCGTCGCCGCCGTGCACCAGGTCGTGCCCGGCATGCGGTTCCTGCCCAAGGAGGACGGTGAGGGCCGCGGCACGATCCTCTTCGTCAACGGCGGCTCCGCCGTCAAGCCCGGACGCAACGTCACCGGCACCTCGATCGCCTTCGCCGGTCAGGCCGCCTACGCCGAGCTGCTGCACGAGGTGCTCGCCGAGGAGGGCATCCACGTGGCCCAGCTCATCATCGGCGGCGCGATCGTCGAGGGCGACCCCGAGAAGGACCCCGACGTGCTGGCCGAGAAGCTCTGGACGATGCACGCCGAGCGCTCGGGCTTCCGCACCCAGGTCAGCGAGGACTGAGCAGCAGCGGCCGAGCAGCGAGCGGCAGCGGGCGTCCCGGCCACGACCGGGACGCCCGCTGTCCTGCGTGCAGAGAGGCCCGCCCGGGCCGGACGTGGGGGGGACGACCGGACCCGGGCGGGCCTCGCTGTGCAGCCTACCCGCACAGCACCGCCCCGACACCTGGAGATCCGGGTGTCGGGGCGGTGTCGTCGTCAGGGGGCCCGGGTGAGACCCCCGGGCGTCAGCCGATCCGGCCCACGAGCGCCTCGGCGTCGGTGGGGCGGGCGTGCTCGGCGAGGAGGGCGCGGGCCTGGTCGAGTCCGCCGTCGACCTCGACGTCCCACAGCAGGACGCCGCGCACCTCCTCGTCGTCGAGGTAGTAGACGACCGCTCCCCCGTCGCGCTCGTCGACGACGGTCTCCAGCGAGGCGTCGAGGGTGCCGACCGCCTCGTAGCCCACACCGAGCACGTCGGAGTAGAACATCGGCGTGTGGTCGTAGGTCTCGGTGGAGCCGGCCATGATCCGCCCCACCGCGGAGCCCATCTCACCGGCGTTGTCGACGTGCTCGACGCGACGGCGCCCCAGGATCCGGTCGGGGTACTCGGCGACGTCGCCGGCGGCGAGCACGCCCGGCACGGAGGTGGTGAGCCGCTCGTCGACGCGTACGCCGCCGTCGTCGGCACGGGCCACGTCGGCGGGCAGGAAGTCGGTGTCGGGGCTGATGCCCAGGCCGACCACCACGACGTCGGCCTCCAGCGAGGACCCGTCGGAGAGCTCGACCACGACCGTGTCGCCGTCCTCGCGCCCGCCGACGGCCTTCAGACCGCCGTGGACGCGCACCCCGGCGTCGGTGAAGAGCGACTCGAAGCGCCGCGCCAGCGCGTCGGGGAAGACGTGGTCGCCCAGCACCTCGCCGGGGTGCACGACGGTGACCTCGCAGTCGTGCTGCGACAGCGCGGCCGCGATCTCGCTGCCGATGTAGCCGCCGCCGACGACCACGACCCGCGGGCGGCCCTGGGCCAGCTCGCGCAGGCGGTTGTAGTCGGCGAGGTCGCGGAAGTAGAGCACCCGGTCGCCGGGCTCCAGCCCCTCGATGCGGCGGGGGCGCCCGCCCGTGGCCACCAGCAGGGTGCCGTAGCCGAAGGTGTCGCCGGCCGCGGTGGTCGCCGTACGGGCCTCGGTGTCGACGCCGGTCACCGGGCTGCCCAGGTGGAAGGTCGCGCCGGTCTCCTCCGAGGTGTGCATGGCGGCGTCGTCGAAGGTGAAGTCGGGATCGGTCCAGAGCTTCTTCGACAGCGCCGGGCGCGGGAAGGGGGGTGTGGGCTCCTCGCCGAGGATGCCGATGGTGCCCTCGCTCCCCTGCTCGCGGATGCCCTTGGCCGCAGCGTCGGCGACCATGCCGCCGCCGACGATGAGGAAGTCGTAGTCGTGGTGCACGTCGGTGCCCTCCTGGGGTGGGTCGGTCGGTGGGTCGTCAGATGGTGGCGACCGAGCCGGAGTCGACCCGGTAGTTGGAGCCGTTGACGAAGCTGGCGCGGTCGGAGCACAGGAACGCCACCACGGAGGCGACCTCCTCGGGCAGGCCGCGCCGGCCCAGCTCCATGTAGGGCCGCTCCTCGTCGAGGAAGCTCTCGATGGCCTCGTCGACGCTGGAGCCGATCTCCTTCGAGCGCTTCTCCATCATGGCGTCGGTCATCGGCGTCTTGATGAAGGCGGGCGAGACGCAGTTGACCAGCAGCCCCTCCTCGGCGTAGCTGCGCGAGAGACCCTTGGCGAAGGCCAGCACGCCGGCCTTCGCGGCGCAGTAGGGCAGCTCGTCGTCGTAGGGCTGCACGGCGTCCTCGGAGGCGAGGTAGACGATGCGGCCCCAGCCGCCGCGGCGCAGGCCGGGCAGGAAGGCGCGGGTGAGACGGATCGGCGCGAGCAGGTCGACGGTGAGCGTGGTGGTCCAGCCCTCGTCGTCGATCTCGTGGAAGAGGCCCTGGGCCCCGGTGATGCCGGCCGACTGCACGAGGATGTCGAGGTCGCCGACCAGGTCGGTGACCGACCCGGCGAGCTCCTTGACGGCCTCGTCGGTGGACAGGTCGGCGGCCACGTGGTGCAGGCGCCCCTCGGGGGCGTCGAGCCGGGCCGCGGCCTCGGCGAGGGAGTCGGCGTCCTGGTCGGTGAGCACGACCGTGGCGCCCTCGTCGAGCAGGATGCGCGCGGTCTCCCAGCCGATGCCGGAGTCGCCCCCGGTGACGAGGGCGGTGCGTCCGGTGATTCCGAGATCCATGATCCTCCGATGCGAGCAGGCGGGTCGGCGCGGTCGCGCGGGCCCGTCCTTCGACCGTACGGCGGCGGCCGGGCCCCCCGATCACCCTCAGAGGTGGGCGGCAGGCGGGCGGCCGGGCGGGCGGGCGGGCGGGCGGTGGACGCGAGGGGGCCGGCCGCCGCGGTCACCCCCGCGGGTGGACGTCACCGGTGGCGCGCCGACCTAGCGTGGCAGGGCCCGACCACGACGACGCCCCCGGCACACCCGACGGGCCAGGAGGACACGTGTCCCGCATCGGCTACACCCTCATGACCGAGCAGAGCGGCCCGCGCCAGCTGGTCGAGTACGCCGCGGCCGCGGAGCGGGCCGGCTTCGACTTCGAGGTCTCCAGCGACCACTTCTCCCCGTGGCTGACCGAGCAGGGCCACGCCCCCTACGCGTGGAGCGTGCTCGGCGCGATCAGCCAGGTCACCTCGCGCGTGGAGCTGATGACCTACGTGACGTGCCCGACCATGCGCTACCACCCCGCCGTCGTGGCCCAGAAGGCCGCGACCATGGCGCTGCTGTCGCAGGGCCGCTTCACCCTCGGCCTGGGCAGCGGGGAGAACCTCAACGAGCACACCGTCGGACGCGGCTGGCCGCCCGTGGCGCGACGCCAGGAGATGCTGGTGGAGGCGGTGGAGATCATCCGCCGCCTGCTGGCCGGGGAGCTGCTCACCTTCCACGGCGAGCACTTCTCCGTCGACGGCTCGCGCCTGTGGGACCTGCCCGGCGACGACGAGCGGGTGCGCCTGGCGCTGGCGGTGGCCGGCGACAAGGGCATCGAGCACTTCGCGCCGATCGCCGACGACCTGGTCGCCACCGAGCCGCTCGGCGACCTCGTCCAGACCTGGAACGGTGTCGAGGGCGCCACCCGGATCGGTGACGGCGCCCGCGCCATCGGCCAGATCCCGATCTGCTGGGACCCCGACGAGAAGCAGGCGGTGGCCCGGGCCCACGAGCAGTTCCGCTGGTTCGCCGGCGGCTGGAAGGTCAACAGCGACCTGCCGACCACGGCCGGCTTCGCCGGGGCCACGCAGTTCGTCACGCCCGACGACGTCGCCGACTCGATCCCCTGCGGGCCCGACCTCGACAAGATCGTCGAGGCCGTGGGCGCCTTCTGGGAGGCCGGCTTCACCGACGTCGCCCTCGTGCAGGTCGGCGACGTGCACCAGGACCGTTTCCTGGCCGAGGCGGCCGAGCCCCTGCTGGAGAAGCTGCGCGCCGCGGCCCCCTGAGCCGCCCGGGACGACCCCGGCGCGCCCCCGCGCGCCGGGCCGGGCGTCCCGGTCGGTCAGTTGCCGCCCAGACCCCGCTGGAGCCGCAGCTCGGCGTGGAGGCGGTAGGGCATCGGCAGGTGGGCGGCCGCCAGCGCCGCGGCGTACGCCTCGAGCGCCGAGACGAGGGCGTGGCGGGCCTGCTCGGCCTCGCGGGACCCGGCCGCGCGCTGCTCGAGCTCGACCTGGAGCCGCTCGCGAGCCGTGTCGATCGCGGTGAGCAGGGCGGGGATGCGCCGGCGCGGGTCGCCGCCGGGGCCGGAGGCCGGACCGTGGCCCGTGGATCTGGTCGTGCTCATGGGCGCGGGAGCCCTCCCGGCCCTCCGCCGAGCGCGACCTGGCGTCACGCCGTCGAGGGGGCCTGGACCCAGGTTAGACCTGCCCGGCGACGGCGCCGTCCCGCGCGGGCCCGCACGACGCGGCCGTGGGGTCCCTCCGCCGGCCGGTCAGTGCTCGCGCAGCGCCTCGACCAGCTCGTCCTTCCTCATCGACGAGCGGCCCTCGACGTCGAGCTCGGCCGCGCGCTCGCGCAGCTCCTCGACCGTCCACTCCTCGTAGGCCGGCGAGGAGCCACCCTTGCGCCCGACGGCGGAGCGGCCCCTCGCGGCGGCGGCGTTGGCGATGCGCGCCGACTTCTCCTTGCTGTTGCCCTCCTCGCGCAGCTTCTCGTAGAGCTCGTCGTCCTTGACGCTGGGGCCGGGCTTCTTCGCGGCGGGCATGGTCGTCTCCTCCTGGTCGGCCACCGGGTCCTCCCGGCTCCCCTCCGACGGTAGGAGCGGCACCGACCACGACCCACGCCCCTCGGGGTGAACGGCGACCCCGCGCACCCGTGCCACGGTGGGTGGGATGACCCCCACGACACCCGCCTGGCCCGACGCCCCCGCCACCACCGTCGACACGGTGGTGCTCGACCTCGACGGCACCCTCGTCGACTCCGTCTACGTGCACGTGCTCGCCTGGCGCGCCGCCTTCGCCGCCGTCGGGCTCGACGTCGCCTCGCACCGCCTCCACCGCGCGATCGGACTGGGCGGCGACCGGCTGGTAGCCCACGTCGCCGGCGACGCCGCCGAGCGGGCCGTCGGCGACCGGGTGCGCGCGCTGCACGACGAGGACGTCGAGCGCCGCACGGGCGAGATCGGCGCCACCGACGGCGCCGCCGCCCTGCTCGAGGCGCTGCGCGGGCGCGGCCTGCAGGTCGTGCTCGCCAGCTCGGGGGCCAAGGAGCACACCGAGCAGCTGCTCGACCTGGTCGAGGGCTCACACCACCTGCTGCACGAGAAGGTCGCCGGCGCCGACGCCGAGGCCAGCAAGCCCGCCCCCGACCTGCTCGAGATCGCCCTGGAGAGCGTCGAGGCCACCCGCGCGGTCACGGTCGGCGACGCCGTCTGGGACGTCGAGGCCTCCCGCGCCGCCGGGGTGCCCTGCCTGGGGCTGCGCTGCGGCGGGATCGGCACCGCCGAGCTGCTCGAGGCGGGGGCCGTCGCGGTCTACGACGACCCGCGCGACCTGGTCGACCACCTCGACGAGGCGCTCGCCCTGGCCGCGGAGGCCCACCGGGGCTGACCCGGCAGCGGGCCGGGCTCAGGCCCCGAAGGTGGGGGTGCGCTTGGCCACGAAGGCCGCGACGCCCTCGCGGCCGTCGGCGCCGCCGGCCAGCTCCCGGATGGCCAGCGCCTCCGCGCGCAGCCGGGCCTCGGGGTGCTCCTCGACCGCGCCGCGCAGGAGCCGCTTGCTCGCGGCGTACGCCGGGGCCGAGCCCGCCACCAGCGTGGCCACGACCCCCTCGGCGCACGCGTCGAGCTCCGCCGCCGGCACGACGCGGGCCACGAGACCGGCGTCGAGCAGCTCGGCCGCGGTGAGCCGGTCGTTGAGCAGCGCCAGGCGCAGCACCCGGTGCAGGCCGAGGGTGTGGGTGAGCATGCTCGTGCCGCCGTCGACCGACAGTCCGAGGCGGGTGTAGCCGAGGCTGAAGGTCGCGGTGTCGGCCGCCAGCACGAGGTCGGCGGCGGCCGCGAGCGGGAAGCCGGCCCCGGCCGCCGCGCCCTGCACCACCGAGACCACGACGGCCTCGCTGCGCACCAGCTCGGAGACCACGCGGTGCAGGCGGTCGGCGAGCTCGTCGACGTAGCCCGGCAGGTCCTCGGCCCCCGCGAAGGCCGCGACGTCGCCGCCGACGCAGAAGAAGCGCCCCGTGCTGGCGAGCACGACCACCCGGGCGTCGTCGGCCGCGGCGCGGCGTACGGCGGTGAAGAGCTGGTCGACGGAGTCGAGGTGCACCGGGTTGCCGCGGTCGGCGTCGACCAGGGTGATCCGGGCGACGCCGTCGGCGAACGCGTAGCCGACGTGGGACGCGCCGGGGTCGGTGTCGTGGGAGGGGTCGACGGCGGCTGAGGTGTCGTGGGGCGCCATGGCCGTCACTCTGCCACCGGCCCCGGCCGCCCTCGCCCGGCGTCCAGGTGCCGAGGTCCGGGGGCCGAGGTCCGGGGGCCGAGGTCCGGGTGCCGAGGTCGGGTGCCGGTGTCGGGGGCCGGGGTCGCGGGCCGGTGTCGGGGGCCGGTGTCGCGGGCCGGTGTCGCGGGCCGGTGTCGGGGGCCGGTGTCGGGGCCGGTGTCGGGGCCCGACGTCCACGGCCGACGTCGGATGGCCGCGTGGATCACGCCGTCCCGTGATCCACGCACGCCCCGGGCCGGGCATTGCGCGATCCAGGCGGCTCTGGACGCTGACCGGCTGCCGCAGCCGCGCAAAGTCCGGCCACGACGTCATCGCCCGGCCTCCGCAGAGCGTCGGCCGGGCTCCTCGGCAGAGCATCGGCCGGGCTCCTCCGCCGGTTCGGCGCCGCGCAACGTAATCATCACGCGCCGGGGCCCGGGGCCCGGGGCCCGGGGCCTGGGGCCTCGCGGATCGCGCAATTGCGTGATCCACGCACGCCCCGGGCCGGGCATTGCGCGATCCACGTGGCTCTGAATGCTGTCCGGCTGCCGCAGCCGCGCAGAGTGCGCACACGACGTCACCGCGCGGCCTCCGCAGAACATCGGCCGGGCCCCGGGGCCGGGTCAGGCCGGCCGGGTCAGGCCGGGTCGGGGTCGACGGCCAGTCCGGCGTCCAGCAGGGGGCCGACGGACTCGCCGGCCGAGGAGAGCCCCTCGCCCCCGGCGGCGCGGTGGCGGTGGTCGATGCCGGCGGCGATGACGGCGAGCTTGTAGTAGCCGAGGGCGAGGTGGCGCTCGAGGTCGACCAGCGGCACGCCCCCGGCGCGCTCGTAGGCCGCGGCCAAGCCGGCCACGTCGGGCACGCGCGGCTCGGTCCAGGCCGACGGGAAGCCGAGCACCTGGTCGAAGGCCGGGTGGCGGTAGACGCACATCATCGCCACGTCGGCGACCGGGTCGCCGATCGTCGACAGCTCCCAGTCGACGATCGCCGCGACCTCGACCGGGCCGGTGGCGGGCACGCGCAGCAGCGTGTTGTCGATGCGGTAGTCGCCGTGCACGATGCCGGTGGAGCGCTGCTCGGGCAGGCGCTCCCCCAGGCGGGCGGCGAGCGCCGCGGCCGCGCGGCGCACGGGCTCGGGCTGGGCCTCGCCCACGATCTCCCACTGGCCCGACCACCGCTTGAGCTGGCGGGCGGCATAGCCGTCGGGGCGTCCGAAGCGCTCGAGGCCGACGGCGACGTGGTCGACCTCGTGCAGCCGGGCGAGGGCGTCGGCCAGGGCCGCCACAGCCGCCTCGACCCGGTCGTCGGGCAGACCGGCGAGGTCGTCGGCCGACTGCAGTGAGCGGCCCTCGACGAAGCGGGCCACGGCGAAGGGACCGCCGATGAGCGACTCGTCCTCGCTCAGCGCCACCGCCGGCGGCACGGGGACCCCCGCGCGGCCCAGGGCCCTGGTCACCCGGAACTCGCGGGCCACGTCGTGCGCCGACGGCGTCCGGCCCGCCCGCGGCGGCGTACGGAGCACCCACGCGGCCTCGCCGTCGTCGAGGCGGACGGTGAGGTTGGAGCGGCCGCCGGAGACGAGGCGCGCCCGCAGGGGCGCCGCCGGCGGCTCGCCGGCCTCGGTCATGACCGCGGCGACGGCCACGAGCTCGTCGGCGCTGAGCCCGGCGTCGCCGGGGGTGTCCTGGTCGGTCGCGGTCACCGGGGCCTCTCCTGCCGGGCGGCCCCGGCGTCGGCTCGCACTCTACGGAGGTGCGCCGCACCGTGGCGGCACGTGCCCGTCGGCGGGTGCGCCGTGGCGGCGCGGTCTGCTGCGTTCAGCCTCGCCGCGGCCCGGATCCGCGTATTTTGCCGTCCATGGCAGACGCGACACCCGACGAGGCCGGCGCCGACCTCGTCGACCGGTGGCTCACGCACCGCGACGGCGGCGCCGACGCGCGCGCTGCGGAGCTGCGCCGCCAAGGCGCGGCGCTGCGGGAGCGCACGGGTCGGCCGGCACCGCCCGAGGGCGCCGACGCCCCGGCCTCCGAGCGGTGCGACAGCACCACCTTGCCCCCGGCCCCGGTCCCGGCCGCCAGCCGCGAGCTCGACGCGTACGACGCCGCCCCCGCCCGCCCGCTGCCCCCCTCGGGTGGCATCCGCCCCGGTCTCGGACTCGCCGACTTCGAGCCGGTCATCATCCCCTCGGCGCGCCGACCGAAGCCCGAGCCCCGCCGCGGCCTCCTCGCCCGCCGCCGCGCCACCGAGGCCAGCGACGCCGTCGCGGTCGACCCGGGCGACCCGGGCGACCCGGGCGACACGGGCGACACGGGCGACACGGCCCCCGACACGGTCCCCGACACCATGGCCGACTCGACGGCGGGCGCCCCCGCTGACGCTCTCCCCGAGCCCGCCCCCGTCGTCGACGCTGCACCGGAGCCGGAGCCGGAGCCGAGCCCCCCCGCGGAGCCCGGTGACGCCGTGGCCGCGGGTCGCGCCATCGTCGACCTCCTCGACCGCCCCGCCCCGCTCCCGGCGGCCGAGGAGCGAGCACCGGCCCCCACCCCGAGGCCCGAGGAACGGGCACCAGCCCCCACCCCGACGGTCGAGGAACGAGCACCAGCCCCCACCCCGAGGCCCGAGGAACGGGCACCAGCCCCCACCGCGGTGGTCGAGGAGCGAGCGCAGCGAGCGTCTCGAAACCACCCCACTCCCGCCGCCGTCACCACCGCCGTCACCACCGCCGTCCCGACCGACCCCCCGCCCACGACGACGCGCGCCGACGCGGTGAGCGCCGGCCGCGCCGTCTTCGACTTCCTCGCCGCGACGGCCGCTCCACCCACCACCCCGCCACGCGCCGCCACGCCGACCCCGCCCGTCTCGCCGGTCTCGCCGGTCTCGCCGGTCTCGCCGGTCTCGCCGGTCTCGCCGAGTTCACCGAGTTCGCCGAGTTCGCCGACCGAGCGCGAGACCGACCCGGCCTCCGACCGACGTCGGACGGCGCCTGCCACCAGTGCCTCGGCGGCCCCCCGCCCCGCCAAGCCGGCCAAGCCCGCCAAACCCGCCAGACCCGCCAAGCAGGAGAAGCCTCCGAGGCTCGCCCGGCTCCGGCAGCCGGCCGCGCCGGCACCGGCGGCGGCGCCCACCGGGCCCGCACCCGTCCCCTCCGGTCCCGCCCCCACGCACGCACCCGCCGCCACCCCGGAGGCAGGCGCGGCACCCCGGCGTACGCCTGCGGCGGCCCGGTCGGTGTTCAGCGACTTCGCCCACCAGACCCGCGGCGAGACGCCGCCGCGGCCGGCCCCGAGCGGCCCCCCACCCCAGGTCGACTTCGCGCCGCGCGCAGCGCTGCGGCGACTGGTGGGCCTGCTGGTGCTGGCCGGGGTCGTGACGAGCGGCTACCTCGCCTGGCAGGCCTGGCAGGTCCGCACCGAGGAGCGCCTGGGCCTCGCCGGGATCGCCCTGCTGTCCACCGCGGTGGTGTGGGCGGTGTGGGCCGGCTCCAGCCCGCCCCGGCTCTCGGTGCGCGGCGGCCAGCTCGAGATCCGGCGCGGCGGAGGTCGTCAGGTCTTCGACCTGGCCAACCGCTACACCGACATCGAGCTGCTCGGTACCCCCGGACGCCGCGGCTGGCGGGTGCTGATCCACCGGCGCGGGATGTCCCCCGTGGAGATCGACTCCTCCATGGTCGACCCCCGAGGCTTCACCGAGGTGCTGCGCTACTACCGACCCGACCTCTGACCCGGCCCCCGGTCCGACGTCCGACGTCCGACGTCCGACGTCCGACGTCCGACCGAGCGTCGGGCGCTCGCCCGCCGGGCGCTCCGGGCACGGCGACCCAGTAGCGGCGCTTGTCGCCCCGCACGTCCTCGCACACCCCGCCGCAGCGCTCGATCGTGCGCGCCGAGGCCACGTTGTCGACGTCGCAGGTCACCAGCACGCGGTCGAGCCCCAGCTCCCCCGCCTCACCCACCGCGAGCGCGAGCGCACGCGAGGCGTGACCCTCACGACGCCGGGCCGGCCGCACCGAGTAGCCGACGTGCCCCCCGGTCTCGAGCAGGTACGGCGTCAGCTCGTGGCGCAGGTCGAGGAAGCCCACGACCTCCTCGCCCCCGCCCGCCGTGTCGACGATCCACCAGAAGGTGGAGTGCACCAGCGGCCCGTGCGGGCCCTCGCCCAGCGCCACCGACCGGTCGGCGTACGGCGTGAGCGCCTCGACCCACGCGTGGCAGCCGGCCGGGGTCAGGTGGCGCCGCAGGGCCGGCGGCAGGAGCCAGACACCGCTGCCGGCGGGGTGCTCGTCGCCGAAGTCGGCGAGGGCCCGCGCCCAGCTCGTCGCGAGGCGGGCGTCGGGGCGGCGCAGCTCGGTCACGGGGCCAGTGGACCGCAGACGCCGACGGGGGCGCCACCGGATTGCTCCGGTGACGCCCCCGCGGTGGCGGTCTGCCTCAGACCCGCTCGCCGGTCTTGACGCCGCGCTGACCGGCGTCGGTGAGGCGGGCCTCCTCGACGGCCTGGGCCTCGAGCTCGGCGCGCCGCGTGGTCTCGAGCAGCTCGCGCGAGGCCTCGTAGGAGCCCGGCGCGGACACCAGGTCGGTCGCGCCCCCTCGCAGTCGCGAGAGCGCGTTGCGCCCGAAGATCTGCTGCTCGGTGGAGGTGCGCTCGGAGCGACCGCGGCCGAGGAACGACACGAACCAGTGCAGCACCGCGGTGACGCGGTTCTTGAAGCCGGTGATGTAGACGAGGTGGACGGCCAGCCACATCAGCCAGGCGATGAAGCCGGTGAGGCGGATCTTGCCGATCATCGCCACGGCCCGGAAGCGGCTGATGGTGGCCATCGAGCCCTTGTCGAAGTACTTGAACGGCTCCTGGGCGGGCTTGCCCTTGACCCGGCCGTCGATCTCCTTGGCGGCGTACTTGGCGCCCTGGATCGCGACCTGGGCGACGCCCGGGAGGTTGTCGAGGGCGATCATGTCGCCGACCACGAACACCTCGGGGTGGCCGGGCAGGGTGAGGTCGGGGTTGACCCCGATGCGCCCGGCGCGGTCGAGCGGGGCGCCGGTCTGCTCCGAGAGCGTCTTGCCCAGCGGGCTGGCCTGCACGCCGGCGGCCCAGATCTTGGTGACGGACTGGATCCGCTCGGTGCGACCGTCCTTGTACTTCACCTCGAGGCCGCGCTCGTCGACGTCGGTGACCATCGCGCCGAGCATGACCTCGACGCCGAGCTTCTCCAGCTCGGTCTTGGTCTTCTCGCCCAGCTTGGCGCCGAAGGGCGGCAGCACCTGGGGCGCGGCGTCGGCGAGGATCACGCGGGCCGAGCGGGTCTCGATGGCCCGGAAGTCGCGGCGCAGGGTGCGGTGGGCCAGCTCGGCGATCTGGCCGGCCATCTCGACACCGGTCGGTCCGGCGCCGACGACCACGAAGGTGAGCAGGTGGTCGACGTTCTCGCCGCGCTGGGCGCCCAGCTCGGCCATCTCGAAGGCGCCGAAGATGCGACCGCGCAGCTCGAGGGCGTCGTCGATGCTCTTCATGCCGGGGGCGAACTCGCTGAAGTGGTCGTTGCCGAAGTACGACTGCCCCGCGCCCGCCGCGATCAGCAGCGAGTCGTAGGCGGTCACCGTCGGGCGGCCCAGGACGTGGGAGGTGACCGTGCGGGCCTCGAGGTCGATGTCGGTGACCTCTCCCAGAAGCACCTGCGCGTTGGACTGGCTGCGCAGGATCTCGCGGGTCGGCGGGGCGATCTCGCCCTCGGAGAGGATGCCGGTCGCCACCTGGTAGAGCAGCGGCTGGAAGAGGTGGTGGGTCGTCTTGGCGATCATCGTCACCTCGACGTCCGAGCGGCGGAGCGCCTTGGTGCCGAAGAGTCCGCCGAAGCCGGAGCCGATCACGACCACGCGGTGCTTGCCCGTCGAGGGGTTGGTCGCGGTCGGTGCGGGGACTGGGCTGGCTGCCATGTCGGGACCTCTCTGGTGGCTGCCGGGACGGAGGCGACGTCTCTCGGTCGGGGCGTCTGCCCCATTCTCCCGCGCAGGGCGTCGCATCTCTAATCTGGGCCACCGTCTGGTCGCTCACAGCACCCTCCCGGGTGGTCGTCGCGGCCGCTCCCGTGGCCCTCGCCACACGCCCCCGACGACGCGGCACTCGGGTGGGAAAACTTTCAACGACGCAGGTTTGCCCGCGCAGGCCCGCGGGTAGTCGGCACGGGACTGGCACCCACCTGCCGCTGTCCTCGTGCGGCACCCGCCGCCGCGGGGCCCCGGCCGCCGGTCGTCCGCCGGACCTCGTGGTCCGGACCCGCCACCCGATCTCTTCGCACCGTTGGAGCCGTCCGTGCCGCTGAACCGGCCCGCCCTCTCCCTGGGCTCCGGTCCCCGGGGCGTGCAGAATGCACGCCGCTGGGTGGTCGAGACGTGCCGCGACATCGGCCGCGACGAGCTCGTCGAGTGCACCGAGCTGGCGGTCTCCGAGCTGGTCACCAACGCCCTGCTGCACGGCTCGCCCCCCATCGAGGTGCGTGTGCGCGGCACCGTGGAGCACCCCCGCGTCGAGGTCCGCGACGGCTCCCCCGAGCGCCCCGTGCTCCCGACCGAGACCGGCGAGACCGACGACGACGACGTCGAGTCGCTGCTGCTCACCTTCGGCCGGGGGCTGAGCATCGTGGCGCGGTGCTCCCGGGCGTGGGGAGCCGAGATCGAGGCCGACGGCAAGACGGTGTGGTTCGAGCCGGCCGCGGAGTTCGCCGAGGACAACGGCGCCGAGGGCGTCGTCACCGGGCTCGAGCAGCCACCCGCCGTGCCGTCCGACCCGGTCGCGGTGTCGGTGCACGGTGTGCCGCTGGACCGCTACGTCGCCTTCCAGCGCCACTTCCGCGAGCTGCGCCGCGAGGTCCGGCTGCTCGCGCTGGCCCACGAGTCGGAGTACCCCCTGGCCAAGGACCTCTCCGACCTCTTCGGCGACCTCGAGCGCCAGCTGCGCGGTGGCTCGGTCGGCCCCGACGTCGACCGCGCGGTCGCGGAGGGCCGCACCCACCTCGACCTCGACCTGCTCGTCTCCCGCGCGGCCTCGGGCAGCATGCAGCAGTTCATCGACCTGCTCGACATGGCCGACGTCTTCTGCCGCGAGCAGCGGCTGCTGTCGCTGGCCCGCACCCCGGAGCAGCGCCGCTTCCAGCAGTGGTACCTCGGCGAGTTCGTGCGCCAGGTCGCCGGCGAGGAGCCGCTCCCGTGGCGCGACCCGGCCCCCGGGCCCGACGACGGCGAGCAGACGCCCGAGGTGCGGCGTACCGTCGTCTCGTGACCGACGCCCCCACGCCGCGGTGAGCCCCGCTCCCCGGCTGCTCGCGCTGGTGGCGCTCGGCGGAGCCCTCGGCGCCGTCGTGCGCTGGGCCCTGCTCGAGGTCTCCCCCGACCCGGCCGGCGCCTTCCCCTGGACCACCCTGGCCATCAACGTGGTCGGCTCGGCGCTGCTCGCGACCGCGGGTCTCCTCGCCGCCGTACGCCGCAGCCGCGGCCTCGCGTCGTTCCTCGGGCCGGGGGTCATGGGCGGCTTCACGACGCTGTCGGCGGCCTCCGAGCAGACCCGGGCCCTGCTCGACGCCGGCCGCCCCGGGCCGGCCGCCGCCTACGTCGTGGGCAGCCTGGCCGCCGCGCTGCTCGCCGTCACCGCGGTGCACGCCTGGGCGGCGGACCGCGGGGACGACCGCACGCCTCGCGGGGAGGGGCCGTGACGACGACCGACACCGTCGACACCGTGGTCCGCGGCCTGCTGGTGGCGCTCGGGGCGGGGGTCGGCGCGCCGCTGCGCTACGCCGTCGCCCAGCGGCTGGACGCCCGCTGGCCGACCGGGACGCTCGCGGTCAACCTGCTGGGCTCCCTCGTGCTCGGCGTGGTCAGCGCGCTGGCGCTCTCGGGCCACCTCTCGCAGGAGTGGGTCGCGCTCCTCGGCACGGGCTTCTGCGGCGGCTTCACGACGTACTCCTCCTTCGTCGTGCAGACCCGGGGCCTGGGCCCGCGCACCGGGGCCCTCTACGCCGCCGTGTCGCTGCTCGGCGGCCTGGGCCTGTGCGCCGTGGGCTTCCTGCTGGCCACCTGAGGCCCTCAGGCGTAGCCCAGCTCGTGGAGGCGGTCGTCGTCGATGCCGAAGTGGTGGGCCACCTCGTGGACCACGGTGATCCGGACCTCCTCGACCAGCTCCTCCTCGCTCGCGCACATCCGCAGCAGCGGGCCGCGGAAGACGAAGATCCGGTCGGGCAGCTCGAGGATCGTGGAGAAGTCCCGCTCGGTCAACGCGACACCGTCGTAGAGCCCGAGCAGGTCGCGCGGCTCGCCCTCCGGCGGCTCCTCCTCGACCAGCACGACCACGTTGGTCACCAGCTGCGCCAGCTCGTCGGGGATCTCGTCGAGCGCGGCGTCGACGAGGGCGTCGAAGCGGTCGGGGTCCATCGCGACGGGCACACCCGCATCGTGCCACCGCGCGACAACCGACCCACGCGGGTGGACCGCGCCCCAGGGTGCGGCGCCTAGGTTCGCCGGTGTGACCCACTACGACGTCGTCGTCCTCGGAGCAGGCTCCGGCAACACCGTCATCGACAAGTCCTTCGCGGGGCTCTCGGTGGCCATCGTCGAGCGGGGCCCCTTCGGCGGCACCTGCCTCAACCGCGGCTGCATCCCCTCCAAGATGCTCATCCGCCCCGCCGACGTCGTCGACGCCGCCGCCGACGGCCCCCGCCTGGGCGCGCGCACCAGCGCCGACGGCGCCGACTGGGCCGCGATCCGCGACCGGGTCTTCGGGCGCCTCGACGAGGTCTCCGCCGACGGCCGTGCCTACCGCGAGGGCCTGCCGGGCGTCGACCTCCTCTCCGGCACCGCCCGGTTCACCGGCTCGCGCGCCCTCCGCGTCGAGCTCGACGACGGCGCCACGGTCGAGCTCACCGCCGACCAGGTGGTGCTCGCCACCGGCAGTCGGCCGGTCGTGCCCGACATCGAGGGCCTCCACGAGGTCGAGCACCACACCAGCGACGACGTCATGCGCCTGGAGACCTTCCCGCGGCGCATCGGCGTGGTCGGCGGCGGCTACATCGGCGCCGAGCTGGCCCACGTCTTCGCCGCCTACGGCGCCACCGTGACCCAGGTCGAGTCGGGCGAGGCCCTGATCTCCAACCAGGACCACGACATCTCCCAGACCTTCACCCGGATCGTGTCGCAGCGCTGGGACGTGCGGCTCGGCACGTCGCTGGAGCGGGTCTCTCGCGCCGCCGGGGGCACGGTGATGCACCTCGACGACGGCAGCGAGGTGGAGGTCGACGCCCTCCTGCTGGCCATCGGCCGCCGCCCCAACGGCGACCTGCTCGACCTCGACCGCGCGGGCGTCGAGACCGACGACACGGGCCGGATCCTGGTCGACGAGCACCAGCGCACCAGCGCCGAGGGCGTGTGGGCGCTCGGCGACGCCTCCAGCCCCGAGCCGCTCAAGCACGTCGCCAACCAGGACGCCCGGGTGGTGAAGCACAACCTCCTGCACCCCGACGACCTGCGGGTCTCCGACCACCGCTTCGTGCCCAACGCCGTCTTCGCCTCCCCCCAGGTCGCCGCGGTCGGCCTCACCGAGGCCCAGGCCCGCGAGCAGGGTCTCGACCTCGCCATCGCCCGCCACGAGTACGGCGACACGGCGTTCGGCTGGGCCCTGGAAGCCGACGACCGCCACGGCGAGGCGGCCGGCTACGTCGTCAAGCTGCTCGCCGACCGCGCGACCGGTCGTCTCGTGGGAGCCCACCTGCTCGGTCCGCAGGCCTCGGTGCTGGTGCAGCCGCTCATCCAGGCCATGAGCTTCGACCAGCCCGTGGCCGACCTCGCCCGGGGCCAGTACTGGATCCACCCCGCGCTGACCGAGGTCGTCGAGAACGCGCTCCTCGCGCTGGCCGGGGAGCTCGCGGGCTGACCTGCGCACGGCCGGCGGTGACGTCGGCCCAGGCCTACCGCCACGGGCCGAGAACGACGACAGCCCCGGACCAAGGTGGTCCGGGGCTGTTCGCGATGGCGACCCCGACGGGACTCGAACCCGCGGCCTCCGCCGTGACAGGGCGGCGCGCTAACCAACTGCGCTACGGGGCCAGGTGCTCCGTCACCGGAGCGATGGAACCATAACCCACTCCTCGCGGGAGCACCGAATCGGAGTGGATCGGGCCCCGCCGGAGCGGGACCGCAGCACCCCCAACGGGATTCGAACCCGTGCTACCGCCGTGAAAGGGCGACGTCCTAGGCCGCTAGACGATGGGGGCCAGGCGCGGAGCAGTCTAGGGGAACCCGCACGCGCCCGGCCCATCGGCGCCCGGCGCCCGTCCGGTGTCGGGCAGGGTCGATTCGTGGGGCCGCCCCCTCCCGTGTAACCTTCGTGTCGCTCGGGCAGGTAGCTCAGTTGGTACGAGCGTCCGCCTGAAAAGTGGAAGGTCGGCGGTTCGACCCCGCCCCTGCCCACGAGCACCGCAGGGCTCAGACCTGCGAGAAGGCCCCCGTCGGTATCCGACGGGGGCCTTCGCCGTTCCCCGCCCCTCACGGGCGTCCTCCCCGAACGCCTGCGGCCGTGGCGCCGCTCGCGGTAGAACCACCCCCATGAGCCTCCCCCACGCCCAGACCTCCCTGCCCCCGACCGCTCGCACCGATGCGAGCGCGGGCCAGCGCGTCGGCGCCCTCCTGCTCGACACCCTGCTCGTCATGGCGCCGCTCTTCGTGGTCGCGGGGATCCTCTTCGGCGACAGCCAGGCCGGCGACGGCGGCGCGAGCGTCTCGCTGACCGGTGTGCCGTTCCTGCTCACGCTGCTCGTGGCGGCCGGGTACTTCCTCGTCCTCGAGCTGACGACGGGACAGACCCTCGGCAAGAAGATCGTCGGCATCCGCGTCGTCTCCGACAAGGGCGGCGACGTGACGGCCGTGCAGGCGCTCGTGCGCACCGCGCTCCGCGTGGTCGACGGCTTCGCCTTCTACCTCGTCGCCTTCGTGGCCGTGCTGGCCAGCCCGAGGAACCAGCGCCTCGGCGACATGGCCGCCTCCACCCGGGTCGTCCGCGCGAGGTGACGAGCGCCCGCCGGCACGCGGTGCGGGTCGGACCCTCCGGGCACCGGGCAGACTCGCAGGCGTGACCCGCGCCCCGTGGAAGTGGCTGGCCGACCGGATCGAGTCCCTCGACCCGGAGACCGACAGCGACGAGATCATGCGTCTGGTCGCCGAGCACCAGCTCAACGACCCGATCGTCAACCTCACGCTCCTGGTCACCACCGCGCAGACCGCCCTGCCCCCGACGGCGTCGGCCACGCTGGTGGGCACGGGCAAGATGCTGCACCGCGGGGAGGAGCGCTTCCACGACGGCAGCGGCTACCTGATGACGTGGTTCACCCAGGGCGCCCGCAGCGAGGCGACGCGGGCCTCGGTGGAGCGGCTCAACCGCTACCACCTGGGGCTGGCCCGGCGCTTCCCCGGCGCCTTCGGCGACAACGACGAGTACGTCTACACCCTCTGCGCCGTCGGTGACTTCCTGCCACGCATGCGCGAGACCCTCGGCCTGCCGCCACAGAGCCCGACGCTCGACGTCGCCTGGCACCACTTCCTGCGCGACCTGGCCGGGCTCTTCCGCGGCGAGCACGGTGACGTGACCGGCTTCCCCGACGACATGGCCGGGGTGCGGGCCTTCGCGGCGCGCTTCGAGGCGCGCGACTGGCCCTCGACCCCCGAGGGCCACGAGCTGGCCGAGGGCATGGTGCGTCAGTACGCCGAGCGCTTCTTCCCGCCGCCGATGCGGTGGTTCGCCCGCACCCAGGCGCTGCTGCTGATGCCGCCGCGCGTGCGCGAGGTGCACCGCACCGGTGAGCCCGGTCGGGTCGCGGGCGCCGTGGTGCGCCTGACCATGCGGTGGGTGATCCGGGCCCAGGAGTCGTGGTGGCCCGACCGGCGGCGCCGCTACTCCGAGACCCGCGCCGGGCGCCGCGGCCAGGCCCGCGCCCGTCGTCGTACGGCTCGGATGCAGCAGCGCTACGACCGCCGGGTCGCCCGGGGCGAGATCGCGCCGCCGCGACCCGAGGACGCCTAGGCCGTCGGGGCCAGGAGCCCCCGGGCAGACCATGACGCGAGCCCACCCCGGCGGGTGCGGTGGCCGTCCGAGCGTCTTCCTATCGTCGACCCATGGCTATCAGCAAGGGTGACGCGGTCACCTGGAACACCCCCCAGGGAAAGACGAAGGGCACGGCGAAGGAGAAGAGGACCTCGCCCTTCCAGCACGACAAGCAGACGTTCGACGCCAGCGACGACGAGCCCTACTGGATCGTGGAGTCGGAGAAGTCGGGCTCCACGGCGGCCCACAAGGAGTCGTCGCTGTCGAAGGCCTGACGGCAGGCCTAGACCGCGTCGTCGCGGTCCCCCACGCACAGGAGGAGCAGACCATGGCAGAGGGCAGGCACCAGCCGCCGAAGGGTGTGCAGGAGAACGGCGAGCGCGCGGTGCGCTGGATCGAGGAGGGCAAGGCCGGGCGCAATTTCACCGACGTGGGCGACCACCGCGCCCACCAGCTGGCCGCCGGTGAGAAGCTCACCGACGAGCAGGTCAAGAAGATGCAGGCCTACTTCAAGCGCCACAGCGTCGACAAGGATGCCGACGGCTTCACGCACGGCACCGACGGCTTCCCCTCCCCCGGTCGCGTGGCCTGGGACGCCTGGGGCGGCGACGAGGGCGAGCGCTGGGTGGGCGGCATCGAGCTCTAGCCCGGCCCGGTGCTGGGGCTGCCCGACTCAGTCCTCAGCCACCGCCTCCGGACCATCCACGTCCGGCGTGCTGACCGTCAACGGCCACCACGGCGGCAGCAGCCGCCGGTACACCTCGAGGAAGCGGCGTACGTCGAGCGACGGCTCGCGCAGCCACCCCTCGATCGCGCCGACCGTGCCGTCGGCGATGAAACGGGTGGCGACGTCAGCCACCACCGGGTCGGCGACCCCGGGCACGCTCACGTCGACCCCGGCGCCCACCAGCCGCTGGAGCAGCCGGCTCGACTCCTGGAAGTGGGCGCTGAGCAGGCCGTGCAGGCTGGCGGCGCCGCTGTCGGGCCCGAGTCCGCGGCGGTAGAGCGCCGCGTGGCGGGCGACGTGCTCGAGCACCCCCTCGGTCACCTCCCCCACGACCCGGGCGACCACGTCGGTCGCGACGGGCGCCGGGCCGGCGTCGGCCAGGTCGTCGCGCAGCCGGGCGCGCAGCAGGTCGAGCTCGGCCAGCAGCGCCGCCTGCAGCAGGTCGACCGGCGAGGAGGCGTGCTCGTAGAGGGTCGAGCGGTGCACCCCGGCCTCCGCGGCCACCGCGGTCGCGGTGAGGTCGCCGACGTGCCGGTCGGCGGCGAGCGCGAGCACCGCGGCGTGGAGCCGGGCGCGGCTGCGCTGCTGGCGGGGGTCCACGGGGTCCTCCTGGGGCGGCGGCGGGAACGATTTCCGACGATCGTAGGTTAGCCAGGTAACCGACATATGTCGGATAGATCCGGCGCCGCCAGGAGCGACGCCCCCGCACCCTGGAGGGACCCACCCATGGCCACCTACGACGTCTCCGACCGCTCCGCCATCGTCACCGGAGCCGGCTCCGGCATCGGCCGCGCCGTCGCCACGCTGCTCGCCGCCAACGGCGCCGCCGTCGTCGTCTCCGACCTCGACGCCACCGCCGCCGACGCGGTCACCGCCGAGATCACCGCCGCCGGCGGACGCGCCACCGCCCTCGTGGGCGACGTGTCCGACCCCGAGGTCGTCGACCGGCTCGTCGCCGCCGCGGAGGAGCTCGCCCCGCTGCGCATCGCGGTCAACAACGCCGGCATCGGCGGCCCCGCCGTGCCCGTCGGCGACTACCCGCTCGACGCCTGGCGCAGGGTCATCGAGGTCGACCTCAACGCCGTCTTCTACGCCCTGCGCGCCCAGGTGCCCGCGATGGCGGCCCACGGCGGCGGGGCGATCGTCACCATGGCCTCGGTGCTCGGCTCGGTCGGCATCGCCCACTCCTCGGCCTACGTCACCGCCAAGCACGCGCTGGTCGGGCTGACCAAGACCGCCGCCCTGGAGTACGGCGCGCAAGGCGTGCGCGTGAGCGCCGTCGGCCCCGGCTTCATCTCCACCCCGCTGCTCGAGGCCAACCTCGACGCCGCGACCCAGCAGGCGCTCGCCGACAAGCACGCGACCGGTCGCCTCGGCACCTCCGAGGAGGTCGCCGCCCTCGTCGCCTTCCTGGTCTCCGACGCCGCGACCTTCGTCACCGGCAGCTTCCACCTCGTGGACGGCGGCTACGCCGCCCAGTGACGGCCGCCTGACCAGCGCCTGACGAGCGCCTGAGGACAGGGGCCGCCCGGCGGGAGGGGCGGGCCTCAGGCCCCACCGAGCGAGACGAGCGGCTCGGCGGGGTCCACCTCGAGGCCCATGTCGCGCAGCACACCGTCGAGCACCGCCCAGATCCACCGGGCCAGCAGGTCGACCATGTCCTCCAGCGACACCCCGAGGGGGTCGTCGACCCAGCGACCGGCCGCGGCGTCGACGAAGCCGACCAGGCCGAAGGAGAGCGGCTGGGTGAGCCCGGGGTCGAGCCCGAGCAGCTCGACGTACTCGTCGAGCAGGCGGATCAGCAGGTCGGAGATGAGGCGCTTGACGTCGTTGACGACGTTCTCGCCGTCGGCGGTCGTCACGGAGTGGCGCACGAGGTAGCGGTAGAGCTCGTGATGGTCGGTCAGCCACCGCAGGTGGGTGGTCACGGCGGTGCGGATGATGCGGTCGGGGCTGTGCGAGGCGTCCCAGGCCGGGGCGAGGCCCTCGAGGATCATCTGCTCGGCGCGGGCCGCGATCGAGCGGTTGAGGTCCTGGGCGCCGGCGAAGTGACGGTAGAGACGCGTGCGCGCGACTCCCGCCCGCGCGGCGATCTGCTCGGTGGACACGTCGGCGCCGTGCTCCTCGATGGCAGCCAGCGCGGCCTCCACGAACTCCTCGCGGCGCCGCTCCTGCTGGCCGGTCCACCGGGTCGCGCGACCGTCGACCTGGTCCGCCCGCCCTTCCGCGTCGGCGGGCTCGTCGGCGGGGTCGGACACCGTCCCGAGGTTACCGGGCTCACACCCGAAGGGGGCTGGGCACGTGGGGGTACACGCTGTACCTTCTATCTAACCGTGACACCGCGTATCACTTAACCCACCCGCTGCGGCGTCACCCCACCCTTCTACGGAGGCCCGGCATGGACACGACCCTCGGCGCGACCCTGGACCCGGCTCGGCGCACCACCCACGACGCCTCGCAGCGTCTGCTCGACTCCTCGGCGGCGCTGTCCTACGACCCGATGACCGAGGTCGACTGGGACGCCCCCCTCGACCCGTCGCACTACGGGCTGAACCCCGAGTGGAGCACCCTCTACGGCACGCGCCTGTGGTCGGAGATGACCGAGCAGCAGCGCGTCACGCTGACCCGCCACGAGGTCGCGTCGATCATGAGCACCGGCATCTGGTTCGAGATGATCCTCCAGCAGATGGTGCTGCGCGACCAGTACTGCGCCGACTACTCCCGGCCCGACTTCCAGTTCGCCCTGACCGAGATCGCCGACGAGTGCCGGCACTCGATCATGTTCGCCCGGGCCTGCCAGAAGATGGGCATCTCGGCCTACTTCCCCACCCAGAGCAGCATCCAGCTCGGCCGCGGCTTCAAGTCGCTGGCCACCGCCGAGGTCGCCTACGGCGGCATCCTCGTCGCCGAGGAGGTGCTCGACGTGATGCAGCGCGACTGGATGCGCGGCGAGCAGGTGCTCCCGATCGTGCGCACCACCAGCAAGATCCACGTGGTCGAGGAGTCGCGCCACATGAAGTTCGCCCGCCAGGAGATGCGCGAGCGCATCGAGGGCGCCGGCCCCCGCCGCCGCCAGACCTCCGCGCTGGTCATCGCGGTGGCCGCCCACGTGATCGTCTCCAACATGGTCAACGAGAAGGTCTACGCCGCCGCCGGGCTCGACCCCGTGCGCGCCCTGGCCGAGGCGAAGGCCAACGAGCACCACAAGACCCTGATGCGCTCCAGCTGCGCCCACCTCATGGAGTTCCTCGACGAGCTCGGTCTGCTGACCCGCCCGGCGCTGGCCTTCTACAAGCGCGTGAGCATGGTCTGACCCATGGCCTTCGCGATCACGCAGTCGTGCTGCAGCGACGCCTCGTGCGTCTCGGTCTGCCCGGTCAACTGCATCCACCCGACGCCGGACGAGCCCGACTTCGGCACCACCGAGATGCTCTACGTCGACCCGCGCAGCTGCATCGACTGCGGGGCGTGCGCCGACGCCTGCCCCGTCGACGCGATCTTCCCGGTCGAGTCGCTCACCGGGCCGCTCGCGGCGTACGCCGAGATCAACCGGGCCCACTTCACCGGCCCGGGCGCCGCCCCGGCCGGGCCCGGGGCGGAGCCTGACGAGGAGCGGGGTGAGGAGCCGGCGCCGGCCGCGGCGCGGGTCGCCTCGGCCGCGGAGCGACCCGACCCGGGCTGGACCGAGCCCCACTTCCCGGCCAGCCTCACCGCCCACGCCGCCGGGCTGCGGGTGGCCGTGGTCGGCACCGGGCCGGCCGCCAGCTACACCGCCATGGCGCTGCTCACCACCAGCGCCGAGGTCACCATGCTCGACCGGCTCCCGACGCCCGGCGGCCTGATCCGCTACGGCGTGGCGCCCGACCACCAGAGCACCAAGGCCATCGCCGACCGGTTCGCGACCGTGCTGCGCAACCCCCGCCTCGACCTCGTGCTCAACGTGGAGGTCGGCACCCACCTCTCCCACGCCGACCTGATGGCCCACCACGACGCGGTCGTCTACGCCGTCGGCGCGACCTCCGACCGCACCCTCGGCGTGCCGGGCGAGGACCTGCCCGGCAGCCTCGCCGCCCGCACCTTCGTCGGCTGGTACAACGCCCAGCCTGAGGTGCCCGCCGACGTCGTCGACCTGGGTCCCGCCAGCCGCGGCCGCGCCGTGGTGGTCGGCAACGGCAACGTCGCCCTCGACATGGCCCGCGTGCTGCTCGGCGACGCCCGCCGCGGCGGCGACCTCGCCCGCACCGACATCGCCGATCACGCGCTCGCCGCCCTGCGCGGGAGCCACGTCACCGAGGTCGTGCTGGTGGCCCGGCGCGGCCCCGCGGAGGCGGCGTACTCCCTCTCGGAGCTGCGGCCCCTGCTGCTGCGCGAGGACCTCGACGTGGTCGTCGACGCCGGACCCGAGATCGCCACCGCCATCGCCGAGGCCGCCCCCGGCAGCCACGCCGCCGCCCTCCAGGGCGTGCCGGTCGGCCCGGTCGACTACTCCGTGGCTCCTGCGTCCGGCCCCGGCGCCCGCCGCCGGCTCGTGCTGCGCTTCGGCAGCGTCGTCGAGCGCGTCGAGGGCGCCGACCGCGTGGAGCAGGTGCGCCTCGCGCCGACCCCGCTCCCCGGCACCGACCCGGGCTCCGCGGCCGACGCGAAGGAGCCGGGCGTGGCCGCGAGCACGGTGCCCACCGGGCTGCTGCTGCGCTCGGTGGGCTACCGCAGCGAGCCCGTCGCGGGCCTGCCCTTCGACGAGGTGGCCCACACGGTGCCCCACGACCGGGGCCGGGTCGTCGACCCGGTGACCGGCGACGTGGTGCCCGCGACCTACGTCGTCGGGTGGATCAAGCGCGGCCCACGTGGCGGCATCGGCACCAACCGCGCCGACGCCGCCGAGACGGTCGCCGCGCTGGTCGAGGACGCCAACGCGGGGCGGCTCGACCACCGCGGCCCCGCCGGGGGCCGGGTCGGACGCGGCTCGCGGCGCTCCTTCCGCCGCCTGGTGCGCGCCCGGCGACCGGAGGCGATCGGACGTCGGGAGCACCTGGCCATCGACCGCGGCGAGCGCGAGCGCGGCGAGGCCCAGGGGCGGCCCCGGGTCAAGCTGGCCACCCTCGAGGACCTGCTGGCCACCGCGCGCCGCTGAGGTACGTGGGCTCCACGGTCCGGGTGGTCCGGGTGGTCCGCGCCGGCCCGCGTGGCCCGGGTCGGGTCGCACGCTCCCGCCAGCGCAGTGGCGCCGCTCGTGCAGCCCAGCCACGACACGGGCCGCACCAATCACGCAAACCGCCCGAGCGCCCCACCTGAGCCCACGCAATTGCGCCCCTCGCGCAGACGGGCCACCCCAGGAGCCGCACGGACCACGCAAACCGCCCGAGCGCCCCACCCCAGCCAGCGCAATTGCGCCGCTTCCGCAAACCGGCCACCCCAGGACCCGCACGAACCACGCAAACCACCCGGGCCACCGCCAAGGCGACAGTCCGGTGGCGCTCGGTGGCGCGCGGTGGCGCTCAGCCCACCGCGACCTCACGCCAGGCTCCCGCGGCCGGGGTCGCACCGGGGGCGCTCCGCTCGACGCGCTCGAGCGTGCCGCGCACCCACATCCGCTTGCTGGACCCGTAGCGGGGCCAGCAGGTGGTCAGCGTCAGCTGCCGCCCGGGGGTGGGGTCGAGCACCCAGGTGGCGTCGACGGGCACGACCTCGGGGTCGCGGGTGAGCCGGTAGGTCCACCGCACGCTCCCCTGGGTGATCACGACCTCGTCACCCCTCCGCAGGGTGTCGAAGTCCAGGAACGGGTCGCCGTGCCCAGCGCGGTGGCCCGCGAAGGCGCTGTTGCCGCGCGCACCGGGCAGCGGGGTGCCGATGTAGTGGCCCGGCCCGGTGGCCAGCTGCGCGTCGTCGGTGCCCTCCACCGCGACCCAGGACCAGTCGGCCCCGAGCCGGGGCACGCGGATCTCGGCCAGCGCCCGACCGGTGGCGACCGGGCGGGCCACCGGCACCGGGCCGTGGTCGCCGTCGACCACCACCCGCGGCCCCGCGGGCAGCTGGCCCGCGAGCCGCTGCTGGGCCGCGGCCGTCTCCCGCCCCGCCCCGACGTACGTCGTGCCCGCGGCCACCAGCACGGCACAGCCCGCGACCAGCAGCAGCCACGCGAGGAGACGCCGGGGGTGGGGGCGACGGGGCCGGCGCGGGGTCACCGCTCGGCCCGCGGGACGGTGCGCAGCACGGCCAGGCCGAGCGCGAGCAGCGCGAACGCCGCGAGGAACATCCACAGCATGCCGGCGCCGAGGCCGGTCGCGGCCAGCACGCCGCCGCCGCTGACGACTGCAGGGTTGTTGTACATCTCCTTCACCACCTCCTCTCGCGACGCAGGGCCGACTGGGCCATCGCCTGGGCCTGCACGAGCTGCAGGAAGACGTCGTAGACCATCTCGACCACCAGCGGCGCGGCGAGCAGCTGCTGCCGCCAGCCGCGGGCGCGCACGGTGACCACGCGCTCGAGGGCGAAGACCAGCGAGGCGGCCAGCCAGAACGGGTGGAGCGTGATCCCGGCGACCACCCCCCACACCAGGGTGGCGAGGTAGAGCACCGTGGCCAGGACGCCGAGGGCGCTCATCGCCTGCCGGCCCCAGTAGGGCGCGGTGATGCGGGTCAGGCCGTAGTCGACGATGTTCTCCAGGGCGCCGCGCTTCCAGCGGGCCCGCTGCTGGGCCAGGGCGCGCCAGGTCGTCATCACCTCGGTCTCCAGCGTGCAGCCGGCCGGCGCGGCGATGCCGTAGCCCAGGTGCATCAGGGCCAGCGACAGCTCGTTGTCCTCGGTGAGCACGTGGGTGTCGTAGACGCCGCCCGCCCCCGAGCGGTCGGGCAGGACGCCGGCGAGCCGGGCCGCGCGGACCTCGCGCAGCACCCGCACCGGGAAGACCGAGGCCGTGCCGGTGAGCACGAGCGCCTTGCCCTGGAGGCGGCGCACGTCGCGGGCGTAGCGGGCGTACTCGTTGCGCTGGAAGAGGCCGACGAGCCCGCCGCCCGGCCCGCCCTGGAAGGTGCCGCCGACGCCGCCGAGCTCCTTGCGGTGCCGGCGCGACAGGGGGCGCGAGCCGTCGAGGGTGGCTCGCGCCACCTCGAGGAAGCGGCTCTCCAGCAGCGAGTCGGCGTCCATGACCAGCACCAGGTCGGTGTCGTCGAGGGTCGGCAGGAGCAGGTCGAGGGCCTGGTTGAGCCCGCCGGCCTTCTTGTGGCGGTTGCCGACCGTGGTGAGCACCTCGGCGCCCAGCTCGCGGGCCACGTCCTCGGTGCGGTCGGTGCAGTTGTCGGCGATCACCACGACCCGGTCGGGCGGGCGGGTCTGCCCGGCCAGCGACCGCAGCGCCGGCGGCAGGCCGACCTCCTCGTCGTGGGCCGGCAGCAGCGCCACGAGCCGCCCGGTCGCGTGCGGGCGCGCCGGGCGCGGCGGCTGGATCTCGACACGGCGGCGACGGTGCCGGCCCCGCCGGCGGCGCTCCGCCTGCTGGTCGGACCGCTGCTCGGATCGTCGCTCGGGCTGCTGGTCGGGCTGCTGGTCGGGCTGCTGGTGCAGCGGTGGAGCCTGTGGTGCGGGCGCAGCGTCAGGCCGCGCCACGACGGTGGTCGTCACGTGTGTTCCCCCCAGAACATCCGGCCGTCCCCCCGACGACCGGCACGCGCGGGCCCGAGCCCCGTGCGATCCCCAAAATAGCCGAGCCCCTCGTTCGACCCCAGACGATGACCCGAAGTGACTAGACCGGCTGTGGTCACCCCCGGCCCCCGGGAGCAGCCGGTCGGGCATTTCCGGCCCCCACCGGGGTGGAAGTGGCCCGCGAGGGGTGTGGTCGGGCGCGGTCCGGCCGATGGTCGCGGTGTGAGCGACCGTGACAGGTCCCCCCGGCTGTCGCGCTCACTCGGTCTGGCCCTGGTGTCGCTGGCGCTCCCCCTGGCGCTGACCCCGGCGGTCGCATCGGGTGTCGAGCACCCCGCCGGGACGACCGCCCTCCCCCCGACCCGCGCCACCGCCCCCGCCCCCGCAGCGGACCCCGCAGCAAGCCCCGCAGCAAGCACGGCAGCGAGCCCTGCCCCCGGCACCGCGCGCACGGCCCGGACCGCGCCGCTCGTCGAGCGGGTCGACTTCGGCGCCTTCGTGCCCGGCATGACCACCGACCCCGAGCGGCTCGCCGCCTGGGAGCGCAGCGCCGGCACCGACGCCGCGGTCGCCTCCTACTACTACGGCTACGGCGACGTCTTCCCCGCCGCCACCGAGGAGCGGCTCGCCGACGACGGCGCGCGCGACCTGCTGCTGTCGTGGGACATGGGCCCGACCCGCTTCGCGGAGTGGACCGCGGGCGAGCACGACGCCTACCTCGACCAGATCGCCGCGGCCGCCCGCGCCTACCCCCACGACGTCTACGTGAGGCCCTGGCCGGAGATGAACGGCGACTGGCAGGACTTCCAGCCCACCGCGGCCGGCGAGCGCCGCTTCGGCGGCACCTTCCGCGAGTTCCGGCTCGCCTGGCGCCACGTCGTGACCCACCTGCGCGAGGCCGGGGCCGACAACCTGCGCTGGGTCTTCAACCCGACCGCCGACACCTACGCCGAGACCACGCCCGTGCGGCGGATCTGGCCCGGGGCGGCGTACGTCGACGTGCTGGGGCTCGACGGCTTCAACTGGGGCCGCGACGCCGGCTGGGGCCGGTGGCGCTCCTTCGGGCGGATCTTCCGCGCGCAGTACGACCACCTCGTGGCCCTCGCCCCGCGCCTGCCGGTGTGGATCTGCGAGGTGGCCTCCAAGGAGCCGCGCGTCGACGACGGGGCGCCCGTGGACCCCGAGCACAGCAAGGCCGCCTGGGTGCGCAGCATGCTGGCGCACCGCGGGATGCCGGCGCTGACCACCGTGGTGTGGTTCGACGAGCGCAAGGAGCGCGACTGGCGGCTGACCTCCTCGGCGGGCACGACCCGCGCGTGGCGTACCGCCGCACGCATCGCCGCACGCTGAGGGGCCCGGGACGCAGTACGGTGACGGCGCTCACCCCCCTCGGTCTCGGAGGTCCCCCATGTCCACGTCCACCACGTCCCGCCCGTCGGGCCCGGCCCCCCAGCCGAGCCGCGACACGGGCCGGATGACGCCACGCTCGATCGCCGTCTGGGTGGCGGTCGCCCTCGTCGGCGCCGTCTGCTGGACCGTGCTCGCGCTCAGCCGCGGCGAGTCGGTCTCGGCCCTGTGGATCCTCTTCGCGGCGCTGTCGTCCTACCTCATCGCCTACCGCTTCTACTCCCGCTTCATCGCCCGCCGCGTGCTGCGCCTCGACGACACGAGGGCCACGCCCGCGGAGCGGCTGGAGAACGGCAGCGACTTCGAGGTCACCGACCGCCGGGTGCTGTTCGGGCACCACTTCGCGGCCATCGCCGGCGCCGGGCCGCTGGTCGGCCCCGTGCTCGCCGCGCAGATGGGCTACCTGCCCGGCACGGTCTGGATCATCGTCGGCGTCATCTTCGCCGGCGCCGTGCAGGACATGGTGGTGCTCTTCCTGTCCATGCGCCGCGACGGCAAGAGCCTGGGCCAGATGGTGCGCGAGGAGATCGGCGTCGTCGGAGGCACCGCCGCGCTGATCGCGGTCTTCGCGATCATGATCATCATCCTGGCCGTGCTCGCGCTGGTCGTGGTCAACGCGCTGGCCGAGTCGCCGTGGGGCGTGTTCTCGATCGGGCTGACCATCCCGATCGCCCTCTTCATGGGCGTCTACCTGCGCTTCCTGCGCCCGGGCCGCGTGCTCGAGACCACCGCCATCGGCGTCGTCCTCCTGCTGCTGGCCATCGTGGGCGGCGGCTACGTCGAGACCTGGGGCCTGGGCGAGTCGCTGACGCTGTCGAAGGAGACGCTGACCGTCGCGCTGGTCGGCTACGGCTTCGTCGCCTCGATCCTGCCGGTGTGGATGCTGCTCACCCCGCGCGACTACCTGTCGACCTTCATGAAGATCGGCGTCATCCTGCTGCTGGCGGTCGGTCTCGTGCTGGCCCGCCCGGTGCTGCAGAACGACGCCGTCACCTCCTTCGCCACCGAGGGCGACGGGCCGGTCTTCGCGGGCCAGCTCTTCCCGTTCCTCTTCATCACCATCGCCTGCGGCGCCCTCTCGGGCTTCCACGCGCTCATCGCCTCGGGCACGACGCCGAAGATGGTCGCCAAGGAGAGCCAGGTCAGGATGATCGGCTACGGCGGCATGCTGATGGAGTCCTTCGTCGCCATCTCCGCCCTCATCGCCGCCTCGGTCATCGACCAGGGGCTCTACTTCGCCATCAACGCCCCCGCGGGCGTCACCGGCGGCACGATCGACGGCGCCGTGCAGTTCGTCAACGGGCTGGGCATGACCCTCACCCCCGACCAGCTCCAGGCCGCGACCGACTCGGTCGAGGAGGAGCTGGTCTCGCGCACCGGCGGCGCGCCGACCCTGGCCTTCGGCATCTCGACGATCTTCAGCGACGCCTTCGGCGGCGGGCTGGCGGCCTTCTGGTACCACTTCGCGATCATGTTCGAGGCGCTCTTCATCCTCACCGCCGTCGACGCCGGCACCCGGGTGGGCCGCTTCATGCTCCAGGACACCGTGGGCAACGTGTGGCCGCGCTTCGGCGACACCTCGTGGAAGCCCGCGGCCTGGCTCTCCTCGGCCGCGGTCGTGGCCTGCTGGGGCTACATGCTCTACGTCGGCGTGACCGACCCCCTGGGCGGCATCAACCAGCTCTTCCCGCTCTTCGGCATCGCCAACCAGCTGCTGGCCGCGATCGCGCTCACGCTGTGCGTGACGCTCTTCCTCAAGCACGGCTGGACGAGGTGGGTGTGGGTGCCGGCCGTGCCGCTGGCCTGGGACCTGGTCACCACGATGACGGCGAGCTACCAGAAGGTGTTCTCCGACAACCCCGCCATCGGCTACTTCGCCCAGGCCGACCGCTACCGCACCGCGCGCGACGCCGGCGAGGTCCTGGCCCCGGCGGCCGATCCCTCGCAGATGGACACCGTGGTCTTCAACTCCACCGTCAACGGCGTGCTGCAGGCCAGCTTCGCGCTGCTCGTCATCGTCATCGTGGCCAACGCCGCCCTGATCTGGGTGCGGGCGCTGCGGGCCGGCTCGCTGCCGACCACGGAGGTGCCGGCCGTGCCCTCGCAGCTGGTCGCCCCCGCCGACTTCGTCGCCACCGCCGAGGAGAAGCGGGCCGTCGCGGAGTGGGAGGCCCGGCGCGCGGAGACGGTCGGGAGCGGGCGGTGAGCGCCACGGGCCGGCCCACCGCCGACCAGCGCCCCGGCGCCGTACGTCGGGCGCTGGCGGGGGTGCGGTGGTACGCCCGCGAGCTCAGCGGCGAGGGCCGGTGGGACGCCTACCTCGCCCGCTGCGAGCGCGAGGGCACCGAGCCGATGAGCCGCCGTGCCTTCGAGCGGCACCGCGACGACCACCGCGAGAGCTCCACCCAGGGCCGCTGCTGCTGAGCGCTGCTGCTGAGCCGCCCGTGACGCCTCCCGAGGGGGCCCGACGCATCGCGTCGGGCCCCCTCGCCGCGTCCGGCGCGGGACCCCGCACGACCCCCATGAGAGGACGCTCATCGGCGTCACAAGAAAGCCTCATGCGGCGTTCCTAGCGTCCTCGTCATGACCACGAACCCCGTCCTCCCCGCCCCCGCCGACCTCACCCCCGCCGGCACTGCCGCCGGCACCGCCGCGACGACCAGCACCCTCGAGCCGCTGCCCGCCGAGCGCCTGGCCCGGGCCAAGAAGGCCTACACCACCCGCTTCCTCGCGGACGCCCTCGAGGCCGACGGCTCCGGGCACCAGCTGCTCCACGGCCCCGAGGTCGCCCCGCGCAGCGGCGACGTCGTGCTCGCCCGGGTCGAGGAGATCGGCAAGCACACCAGGCTCGAGGGCCCGGGCAGCCGGCGCCAGACCCTCTTCGTCGGCGACGAGGTGCTGGTGGCCTACGGCAACCGCTACGCCCCCGACCAGTTCGAGGCCGTCGTGCCCGACGACCTGGGCCCCACCGACCTCGTCGCGGCCGGCGGTGTCGCCGGCCGGGTCGTGGCCCAGCACGCCGCGCTCGACGACGCCACGCGACTGCGCCCCCTCGGCCTGCTCGCCCGCGACGGCGAGCGGGTGACCCTGGCCGACCACGCGCCGGTCGCCGCCCGCCCCGTGCGCGAGCGCGGCGTGGGACCGCGGGTCGTGGCCGTGCTGGGCACGTCGATGAACTCCGGCAAGTCCACCGCCCTGGCCTGCCTCGTGCGCGGGCTCAGCGCCGACGGCCTGCACGTCAACGCGGGCAAGGTCACCGGCACCGGGGCCGGCGGCGACCCGCGGCTCTTCGCCGACGCGGGCGCCCGACGGGTCCTGGACTTCACCGACATGGGCCACCCGTCGACGTACCTGCTCTCCCACGCCCGGGTGCGCACCCTGCTCTCCACCCTGGTCGAGGAGCTCGCCGCCGACTCCCCCGACGTCGTGGTGGTCGAGATCGCCGACGGCGTCTACCAGGAGGAGACCGCCCGCCTGCTCGCCGACCCGCTCTTCGCGACCCTGGTCGACGACGTCGTCTTCGCCGCGGGCGACGCGCTCGGAGCGGTGGCCGGGCGGCAGGCCCTCGCCGCGACCAGCGCCCGGGTGCGCGCGGTCAGCGGCGTGCTGACCGCCTCGCCGCTGGCGCACCGCGAGGCCGCCCGCGCCCTCGACCTGCCCGTCGTCGCGACCTACGACCTCTGCGACCCGGCCGTCGCCCGGGAGCTGCTCGCGTGACGCCCGCCCCCCACGCACCCGGCGAGGCCCCGGTCGTCGAGGAGCGAGCGCCGGCGAGCGTCCCGGGACCACCCGCCGACGACCGGCTCCCCCCGCTGCTCGCCGGCCCCCGCCGCACCACCCTGCTCCGCCTGCTCGGCACCGGGGCGGCCCAGGCGGCGCTCGCGGTGCAGACGGTGCTGGTCGTGCCGATGGTGCTCGACGCCCCCACCACGCTGGTGCGGGTGCTCGGGGTGCTGGCGCTGGTCGCCGGCGCGGCGGTGCTCGGCCTCGTGCGGGCCCGCGAGCGGGTGCTGGCCGAGCGGCTCGGCCAGGACTACGTGCAGGAGATCCGCACCGGCCTGGTGGCCTCGGCGCTGACGGGGTCGGGGCCGAGCCTGGGCGTCACCGTCGCCCGCACCACCAACGACCTCACCTCGGTGCGCACCTGGGTCGCCCTCGGCGTCGCGCCGCTCGCGGTCGCCGGTCCGGTCGTGCTCGGTGTGCTCACCGCCCTGGTCGTGGTGCACCCGCTCCTCGGCCTGGCCGTGGCCGTGCCCCTGGTCGGCTTCGCGCTCAGCGTCGTGGTGGTCGCTCCACGGGTGCTGGCGCGTGCCTCCGAGCTGCGCCGTCACCGCGGGGTGCTGGCCGCCCACGTCGCCGACACGGTCGCCGCGGCGCCGGGCATCGTCGCCGCCGGCGGCACCACCCGCGAGCTGCGCCACGTCGAGCGCCGCGGGGCGCGGGTGCGCGACGCC